>CAYOGD010000081.1:0-6243 GCA_964403395.1 uncultured Alkaliphilus sp. | reverse complement strand
CGGCCCTATGATTTATCCTCTCATAAAAATCTTCAAAGAATGCTTCTTCATTGGTTTTATCAGGGTCTATGTTGCTGATCATATATTTGGTCGAATCCCAAATATTTTTAACAACTTCCTCCGGAGTAAAATAATCCCTTAATCTAATCGATATCTCCATAAAGTATTTTTCGGTAAATTCTTCGGTATCTATGGGCAGCAAGGTGCCATCCAGATCAAATAATATAGTTGTGATCATTTTCTCTTCCCCTTTTTAAAAGAGTACCCATAGCTATAAAGATATGGGTACTTCGTATTTCTATATTATTTATTAAAACATTCTATTAATGACAGGACTGTTTTCCTTCTCCGCATTCGCCATGATGCTTGTGCTCGTGACAGACAGAACCCGTAGATTTTAAAAGGCCCCCTAGATATGCTTCCGCTGCTGCCCTGGCATCACCTTGCGCTCCGACAATAACTTCAATGCCTTTCGAATTAAATATATCAATGGCCCCTCCTCCCATACCTCCCGAGATGATCACATTGACCCCCATATCATTCAAGAAATTCGGTAAAAATCCGCGCCTATGCCCCGGGTTCGGTACAGACTCTTCCTTTGTAATCTGATTATCTTTAGCTTCAAAAATATTAAAATTAGCACAATATCCAAAATGCTCCGTTACCATTTCATTTTCGCTCGCTACCGCAATTTTAATCATTTCCTCATCCTCCACATTCCTTAAATGTTTCGACATTAAAATCAAGCCGATCATTATCAAAAATTTTTCTACTCTATATCATAAACAATAAACATTTTTAAGTCAATCAATAAATCAGTCCGTTAGAATTTATATTATATTATTATTTCACTGCCGGTTGACAGATATTCGATATTATCCCCCATAATGGATTTCAGTCTATTATAGGGTTCTATGCCCGTACAATGGCATGTATAATATTTTGCTTTTGTATCCATAAGATATTTACCTATTTTATCTATGATTTCCGGGCTTTCGTCACCGCCGGAACGGCTTGATAGATGAAATCCCCCTATCACATAATCAGGCATACGCCCTTTTAAGGTATAGAAATGCTCAACGATATTGACAATACCATTATGTGCGCAACCTGTTACCAGAAGTACTTTTCCATCTTCCTCTATTATAAGGTTCTGTTCATGAATAAAGGTATCATCTGTCATTTGTCCATTTTTCTCAATCAACAGACCGCTATTTGAAGACGGTTGAGGCTCTTTTTGGATGGTATCCGAATACATTTGAATATCCCTGCCGATGAAAAAACGGTCCGATGTAAATATTATCTGTTCACTCTGTTCCAGCTCCTCATCCAAACCTATATACTCTAATTCTTTGTTTTGACGCAGGGCATAATGTTTTCCAAAGGCCTGCGGATGTACAAATACATCTGCCGTATTATTTTCCTGCAAAAATACTTCCAAACCTCCACCATGATCGTAATGCCCATGTGAGATTATAAGAAAGTCAATATCCGCAATATTCACATCCAACTTCTCAGCATTTTCAAGAAACAATCCGCTTGCCCCAACATCAAACAAAATTTTATAATCCATTGTTTCTATATATAGGCTAAGCCCGTGTTCACTACCAAATTCTTTTGAAATTGATGTGTTCTCCACCAATGTTTTAACAATCATACCCCTAACCCCTCATTTTTTTCAAAAAGTATCTCCATGGTTTTTTCATAAACGTCTCTGACTGCCGTCCCCGATATACAGTCTATATCCACGATGGTCTGCCCATTATTGATAGCCTTTACGGCATTCATATCAAAAGGGATTCTTCCTACAAAGGGCAAGCCATGTTCTTTGCAAAATAGCTCAATTCTTTCCGTAATTTCAAGATTAGTATCATATTTGTTGGTGCAAACCGCTATCTTAACCCCGAATTTCATTGCCGTATCTATAATCCGTTCCATATCGCTGATACCCGATACGGAGGGTTCGGCCACAATCAAAACCATATCAACGCCGCTGAGCGATGCGATGACCGGACAACCGATCCCCGGAGAACCGTCAATGATCGCAAACTCTGTGTCAATCTCTCCATCAAGCACCGCTGTTTTCATCTGCTTTTTTACATCTGCAACCAACAATCCGGAAGTGCCGCATCCCATCTTCAGCTGCGCCGTTGAAAAAACCTTCTCTCCGTGGGTAGAATACAACATCAATTCTCCGGCTACAGCCGGCTTCAATATTGCCGCCCCCACAGGGCAGACAAGCTGGCAGACCCCGCAACCTTCACAAGCGAAGGAATTTACCCTATAGCCCCCCTCTGCTGTAATTGCATCAAACCGGCAATGTTGCCTGCACAGATCGCATCCAATACATAATTCAGAATCAATCTCCGCTTCCGGCAATCCATAAAAATCCATTTTTTTCGGTTCGGAATCTTGTTCTATTGTAAGATGTAAGTTAGGTGCATCTACATCACAATCCGCATATGCCTTAGCAGCCGAAAGCTTTATAAATGCACTTGCTACTGTCGTTTTCCCGGTGCCACCTTTTCCGCTAAGAATTAACAACTGCTTCATGACGTTGCACCTCCTCTGTTACCGTTTCCAATAAAGAAGAAAACATTTTCCTATATTTTTCACTTTCTCTGACTACTATTTTTGCATTTGAATTCAATGCCCCAAGTTCATTATCAAAGGGGATTCGCCCCAAAATTTTTATATCTCTTTCCAGACAAAATTTTTCCGCCGGGTTTTCTCCTTCGAGGCATTTATTGAGAACCACACCGAACGGTTTTTTAAATACTTGCACCAGTTCATAGACCATGTTGAGATTATGGACACCAAATAATGTGGGTTCGGCCACTAAAATACAATAGTCTGCATCCTTTATGCTGTCCATAACGACACAAGCACTGCCGGGGGGACAATCGATAAAAATAGGAACATCAGAGACACCTTTATTATCATCTAACAATTTACTGATTATCGGAACACCGGATATCTCGCCCGTATTTAATATTCCCGTATTGACATATACATTATCTGAGATGCCTTTTTGTATTTTACCTATAACCTTGTCCTTCTCAGTCAATGCTTTTTCAGGGCAAAGCAATACACAGCCGCCACAGGAATGACAGATATCTTCAAATATAATCAATTTATCCTTAACATAAGAAAGTGCATTAAATTGACAAAAATCGACACATCTTCGACATCCATTGCAGAGTCCTTCATCTACTACCGGAATTTTAACCGATACCTCTTCCTCTTTAACGTTTTCCGGTTTAAAGAACAGATGTCCATTCGGTTCCTCAACATCACAATCAATATAAATCGATTTTTCCGCCACCGCAGCCAGGTTTACCGATACCAATGTTTTCCCTGTACCACCCTTACCGCTCAGTACGGCTACCATCATATCAAATTCTCCTTCTTCCGCGTCCGTGCCCATGAAATCCCCCATGAATTTCGTCCAATGGAGGAAGCTCCCCGGCCATAAAAGCATCTATATTTTCCTTTACCGAAGCATCAATTGTTTTATATATTTTAATACCGGCAGCTTTCAGCACATTAGCGGCATTTTCCCCGCATCGGGGCGTTAATAAAATATCCGCCTTGGTATCAACTATTATTTGTGCGGCCTTAATCCCCGCACCGCCCGCACTTATTGCCGCACTGTTGTCAACAAATTCAGCTTCCTCGGTCTCTGTATCATATACAAGGTAATAGGGGGCACGCCCAAGAGCCTCACAAACATCTGTTTTCATATCTTTTTTATCTACAGGTATAACTATTTTCATGATAAACCTCCATTCTATTTTTACTCAGATAAACTTTTACCGCACCTATTTCTTATGGGCATATGATCAGCCATCTCCATTTCCATTACGTGCAAAACCTTTATTGCGCCCATGCCTATACATACGGCAGTTGCGGCCACATCTTTGCCCATGGCCATTACAGAGCTGATATTTACCTCCCTCAATTATCAGCACCTTACAGTTTACCAATGATTCGGCCAACTTTTTTCTTGCCCTCATATAAATTCCCTGAACGGTAGTACGGGCAATATCCATTTGAATGGCACATTCTTCCTGGGTAAGACCTTCTAAATCTATAAGCCTTATTGTTTCATATTCATCAACCTTCATTTTTATATAATCCTTATCATCCGAAACAGAACCAAGGGGGCCAAATTTATTACTTTCCGGCAAAGAACATACTTTCCTCCATTTAATTGGCCTTGCCATAATTTTATCACCTCAATTATAATCAGAAATAACCAGAGTGGCCTCTAGTTACTTCCGATACCCGTTACAGGTTTTCTAATCATTCGGCGATTACTTCAAGCCGAATATTATAATAAATTTTTCTAAAAATGATTATTTTTGTGTCCTCGCCGGATTCCGATTTATAGAAAAACCTTTTCCGGAACCGCCGACAAAACCGCGCCTACGAAGAAGTCTACGACCTAGCCCCATTCCAAGACCGGTACCAAATCTGACTGATCTTGCACCTGTACAGGGTCCTAAACCCCTTCCGGTTATTGGCCCGGCACCTGTTGGACCGGTTCCATCCCCTCTTGGCATATGATCCACCTCCTCTTCATAGTTTAACCTCTCCAATTCCTATTATACTTTGTTCTTGACATATGTCAATAATTTTCGGAAAACTTTGTAAAAAATAAAACCTATCGATTATGAGTCAATAGGTTAATCCTCAAACAGCAACGTACAAATTACAATAAGTTTTTTATCAATTGGCCCCATGTTCCCTTATGTGATTTCTTATTTCTCTCAACAACCTTCTTCTCTCTTCAGGTAACACGCCTTTCATCCTGACCAGATTGGTCGGATGTGTTGTGTCAAATATTGTTGGTTGCTCAGGCTCAAGATTTTCCAAAAGTGTTTTTATTTCTATCAACCGCTCTTCCCTCCCTGAGGTAACATATTCATGGCTTTTTACCATTTCTCTTAATTTCGAACGGTCCATGATCACCAAATTCATAGTTATAACCCTATCTGTTGTAAATCGATTGATCATTTTAGCGGTTGCAACTGCATTATCAACGGATTCACCTTCTCCGGCTATACCGTACATTATGATAGTGTTAAATGCTAGATTTGCTTCATTGAGTTTTTTGGCTTGTTGAACTGCCTGTTCCACAGTATGACCCTTATTCATCAATTTCAATATATCATCCCTGCCGGTTTCGAAGCCGATATATAACAATCTAAGGCCCGCATCATGAAGAATAGATAATTCTTCAACCGAATATCTGGCAATACTCCTTATGGCAGCATATGAAGCTACACACGCACAATACGGCAAATGCAAATGTACCATATCCAATAATTGCTTCATTTTTTCAAAACCTATCGATATAGGATCCGAGCCTACTAAAAATATCTTATCTGTGTAAAGATACATATTCATCAATTGCTTTTCTATATCCGGAAGCGCAACTTCATAGTATTCTTCGTCTTTATACATAGAACAAAAAGTACATTTATTATATATACATCCCGATGTAACCGGTAATAAAACAGTGGTCATTTCATCCTGTGGATAGTGGATAGTATCACTTCCATACATAAATTACCCTCCTCTTCACCTTTGCTTATTATATAACTACCCGAACTTTTGCCATATAATATGATTTTACTTGGTATTCTTTGATTTAATTAACGATACACTTTATTTTTCGTATCGGTTCATAATTTAATTATTACACATTATAATCAAAATAACAATACATTTTTGATATAGAAAAATCCTACTGAAATATTTTTCTAAGATCAGTAGGATAATATTATTTATTAAACTATAAATATTTCCGCGCTTTTTTTATTATGAACCAGCTATTTGTTTGCCATAATCTATTGCAGCTTTTTGTGCATCGATATCGGGATTCCATAGGCTTCTGAGCCCTTCGCCGATAATTTCAAAACCTGCATCTTCCATCAAACCATTTATAACTTTTACAGATTCGCCGCTCCAACCGTAACAGCCAAACCCTGCGGCTTTTTTCCCTTTGAACCTCATTATTTTTATAAAATGAATAAAGCTCGCTACCGAATGTAGGATATTATTTCCGATAGTTGGTGAGCCTATAACGACAGCTTTCGACTTAAAAACTTCAGTAATCAAATCATTGTAATCACTCTTAGCCAAACTACCGATTTTAACAACCACATCCGGATCCGCCAGATTTATACCTTCCGCTATTTTTTCGGCTAATTTTTTTGTGCCGTTCCACATGGTATC
>CAYOGD010000080.1:0-6243 GCA_964403395.1 uncultured Alkaliphilus sp. | reverse complement strand
AGGCAGGGGGGTGCTTTGCTTGTCTCTCCATAGCTAACATGTTATATTTAAATTATGTTTTCTCCGTGTATAAAAATAGGTAATAATAAATATCTTGACGGGGGCCTTACAAATCCCATACCCTTTGATAAAGCGTTTGCCGATGAAAATGATAAAGCAGTGGTGGTATTGACCCAGGATGGCGGATATAAAAAACAAAAACAAAAGATGTTAAATTTAATCAGGCTTAAATATATTAAATATCCTAAAATATATGAAGCCTTAAAAGTCAGGCATAAGCTTTATAATAGGCAGTTGGAAGAATTGGATAATTTGGAAAGATGGAGTAAAGTACTTATAATAAGACCTGATTCTCCGGTGGAATTTAATAGGATTGAAACAGATTTAGTTAAACTGAAGGCGCTTTATCATAAGGGAGAAGAGCTTTATTAACGCCCCCATGTCTTAAATGCCTTTAAAACAGGGATTTAAAAGGAACGGTAGATCGTACAATCTGCTGTTTTTGTATTTTATAAAAAAGCATAAAAAACACAAAAAAGATATATTTGTGTGTTAATCTATACCCAGAAGCAAAAAAAGTGCGAGGAAGCATATGTGCAATACTTTTCAAAAAGAAACATTTGTTTCATATTTTGCTAGTTGTATAAGAGTTCTTTCGGCGGAATATGGGACCTGTGTTTATTTGGAGGTGAGGAAATGGCTTTTAAACTTCTTTTGGTAGAAGATGATGGGGAAATGAGGGAGATTATCACTGATTATTTTACAGAAAAAAGTGAGGGGAGCCTTATTCTGGATTCAGCTGAAACCGGAGAAAAGGCCCGGCAAAAATGCCTTGATAATGAATATGATCTGGTACTGCTGGATGTAATGTTGCCGGAGATTGATGGATTTATAGTCTGTCGGGAGCTTAGAAAAATCAGCGATGTCCCCATTATCTTTATTACGGCGAGGCACAATGAGGACGACAGGTTGTACGGTTATAAGGTTGGATGTGATGACTATGTGACCAAGCCTTTTTCTTTGGCAGAACTTTATGCCAAGGTAATGGCCTTACTAAAACGTTCGAAGGGTATGGTTAGAGACGAGGCGATAGCGGTGGGCGACATAAGGCTGGATCCGTATCGCTGCACGGTTATGGTAAATGGGGAGGAAGTGATATTAGCACCCATGGAATTTGCTATTCTAAAAATACTTATGGAAAATCCCGGCCAAGTGATGAGCCGCGACAGATTGCTTATCAGAATTTGGGGATATGATTTTGAGGGCAATGACAGGGTAGTGGACAATCATATAAAAAAATTACGTCGGGCCCTAGGCAGTGCTGCCTCACAGATCAAAACCGTGTTTAAAAAGGGTTATAAATTGGAGGTGGAATGATGGCAAATAACAAGATAAAAAATAGAATTTATTTACGTACTTTTAGTGTATTTTTGGTCATCTACCTGGTGCTTATGATAGGTTTCAGCGCATTTTTAGTATCTCAAGAAAAAAAGGCTGTCGGTACTGAACTTCGAACGTATGCCATACAGGTTAACAACAGAGTCGGGGGTATTTTACAAGGTTATCTAAACAATGGCAAATATCTGACGGATGTTCCCAAAGTAAAAAATGAATTATTACAGGAGAGCCCTTTTTTAACCATTATGGATTCTGAGGTAGCAGTATTTACCGATAAATATGAACTTCTCTTTAGCACCAATAATTACTGGAGATGCAGCTATACAGAATATGAGGATGAAAAGGGGTATCATGTTGGGTATGGCTATGTGGATCCGGAAAAATGGTTTAACAAGGAGGAAATAAAGGAGATTGAAGAGTATATATATGCCGATCCGCAACCCAAAAAAGTAGGGGATCTTGTAGGATATTTATTAGGGCTAAGGGGTTTTTGGATTGATAACGGCATGATTATCCCGGAAAAGATAGTTATCAACATTATATATGCTGAAAAATTTGATGATGAAGGAAATCTGAAGTTGAGCGGTGGCACCTACACTGATGTAGTCAGCTATTCATCAAATTTCGAAAATACAGATGATTTGCCTTATTTTGAACAAGGAAACATTGTCAGGAATAATATTGGCAACCCTGATAATGAAAAAAGGAAGGAACTTCGTCAGATGGTAGCGGAACAGTCCAGATTGGAGAAGACTGTGCGTCAATTTACCGGTTTAGAAGGTTCGTCCCAAAGGGTAGGTTTTCTGACCTATCGCTATTATTTTGCACTGCCCCACCAAAGCACGGTCAGTGTAAATGAGAATAGGAGTATAGGTAGCGATTTTTGGACAGTGGTAGGCCGTGATGTAAATATTGGAAAACGCTGTCTCCCAAGTCTGGCTTTTGTTTGGGTTTCCTGCCTTATAATATTCGGTGTTGCAGCCTTTATACTTCTAAAACAAACATTTAAAACATATAAACAACAGGAGGAGATTGAAAATCGGCGTAAAGAAATGACTGATGCCTTAGCCCATGATTTAAAAACCCCCTTAGGTATTATTGCAGGGTATGCTGAAAATTTACAGGAAAATGTTCACACGGAGAAAAGGGAACATTATGCTAATCATATCCGTGAGAATGTCAATCGCATGGATCAGATAATTTATAAAATGCTTGAACTGACGAAATTGGAAACGGATTCCCTTAAAACCGATTTCAAAGATGTGGCACTTGCAGAAGTATGTGAAACAATCATCGGGCGTTACAAACCGATTTGGGAAGAAAAATCTATAACTGTTTCTTTAGACGGTGATGCTATAATTAGAGCGGATCATTCCTTAATGCTTATGGTTATAGACAACTTTTTTACCAATGCCCTTGATAATACACCTGCAGAGGGCAACATCAGTATAAGAATATTGGATGATACACTGGAGATATACAACAGTGGGAGCCATATACCTGAAAATAAAATCAATGAAATATGGCTGCCGTTTAAAAAGGGTGACGTAGCACGGGGCCATTCCACAGGTACAGGTCTGGGGCTAGCTATTGCACGTACAATTTTACAGCTGCATAAATTTCACCATGGGGCTACAAACAGTAAGGATGGTGTTATATTCTGGTTCAAATTTTAAAGATGGGTTATTCATTAATAAATTTGGCATTCTCTAATCAAAATACTTCAGGATAGTTATAAAAAATAATTTTATCAAAACATCTTTAAAAAATATCCAAAATCGATATAATATATACAAGAATTTGATAAAGAAAGGAGACCTTGATTTCGCAAAAGCACAAATTATTTCACACTACCTTAGAAATTCTAAAAATTGAATCAGTTGTTGTCAATGGAACATATGTAAATTTTCATAAATTTTAATCGTATCTTTTATATGAGCATCATCGGAGCTATTGATATCTTTTAATTCAGCCCCCATAACTATTGCTATATATTCTATATTATCTTTTATAGCTAAGGTTGCCCAACACTGCCCCGCCTCATATGTTGTTCCGGATTTGCCGCCTATAATTTTAAACCCATTTTGAGGGGTATCATGAAGTTTTGAAAGTACTGTAGATTCCAAAACAACACCATTTGGATGATCTAATGTAGAAGTGGTGTTAAAGGTTTCCTTAGTGAATATTGCACGGAAATGTCCATTATCTAGAGCATAATCCAAAAGTCTCGCCATATCATATGCTGTAGTATATTGGTTTTTATCATGAAGGCCCTCCGGATTAACAAAACGAGTATCATATAACTCAAGTTCAGAGGCCTTATTATTCATAAGTTTAACAAAATTTTCTACACTCCCCGCTACATTTATAGCTAATGAATTAGCGGCCTCACCCCCTGAACTTAAAATGGTTCCATAGAGCAAGTCTCTGTATGTAGTCTGTTCCTTCCCATAGAATCCTGCCATTGAAGAATTGTTATTCACCATTTCCTTATAGGTATTCACATCTACCGGTGCAATAGATGACAAATCGTCTATATTTTCTAAAGCAACTATGGTTGTCATAATTTTTGTAAAGGATGCCGGAAAGGTTCTGACTTTATGATTCTTGTTCATGACCTGATTTTTTGATTCTCTATTGATCACATAAATATACTTACTATTAAAATGACCTCCGGCTAAATCAGTATTTATATTTAATAATTTTTCTTTTGCAAAGATCAGACCAAATATTAGAAAAACAATAAAAAAAGATGTTTTTACGGCCCTACGGTTTTTTGTCATATTTAACCTCCACAGATAGTTATAATTATCGTTTTTTAAAATGAGAATTATTTTGAATTATAGTATTAGAATATCATAAATTACAGCAAGGTATTTTACTTTTTTCTTAAAAAAATCTTACAATTTATATATAATTTTATGCGTGCCGCAATGCAAGGGGCAATAATCGAGAAACAATATTTTAAAAGGCTACGGAAAAAAGATATTTTATAGAATTGTTGCAATGCATTAGGAACCGTCCCCAGCGCATACCCAGCGCATACAAACATAAAATCCCCCCCAAAACATATTTAATAAATAATATACTTTGGAAGGGGTTATTATGTAAAAATGAAATTACATACCATAAATGTTATTCACCGGAAGGGTAAACATCATGCCTACACCTGGTTGCTTAATATCACCTAATATGTTTTTTACAGTTGCCACTGCTTTAGCTAGTAGCTGCTCATCCTCAATAACTGTAAATATGGTTTTATTGTAAGGTTTAGAATTATCTAGAAATGCTCTTATGGAGCCAAAAAAGGGCTCATGTCCGTTTCCACTGTTTGTAATAACTGAGCCCATGCCCTGGCTATCCAAAACAGTGGCACCCTTGACACCTATATCGATAAAACTATCTAAAATGTCATCCAAATATTCAATCTTATTTAAAACTATAAACAAAACATTCATTATATCACCTATCCCTTTAAATATTAGGCTAATTCTCTCTTATATTTCCCTTTTATGGCTCCCTTTTCTTCACCTGATTTTTGAATGGCAATCTTAGCTAAAATTGGTCCTGCTATTTCGTAAATTAATACACTGAATAGAATTACAGTGATCACCGATTCGCTAAACTGCGGTAATTCTCTAGCCACTATCATGGATAAACCAATAGAGATTCCTCCTTGGGTTAACAAGCTCATGCCTAAGTATTTAACAACCTTTTTTTCACTTTTTACATATTTTGCTCCTATAGTGGCCCCTATAATTTTTCCTGCAGCTCTAGCTAGAATATAACCAACTCCCAAAAGTCCTACCTTGGGCAAGATTCCTAAATTCAAGCTAGCTCCCGCTATAGTAAAAAACAATAAATTTATAGGGGGAGTAAAATCAGCAATCAGATTAAAAACTCTTTTTGAATTATGCATTAAATTAACTAAAACCCCGCCTATCATCATACAGGTAAGCAAGGGAGATAGTTTTAATTGATTTGCCAATCCTGTTCCTAACAAGATTGTTCCTATCACCACAGATAATAATTCATCCCTACTTTTAGTTTTAGGAGCTATATAACTAAGAGCAAATCCAATCAACCCACCTAGGATTAAGGAGCCTCCAATCTCAAATAAAGGGGTCCATATAATCTTGAATATGGAAAAAGTCCCTACTCCTGATAAAAGTTTTGCCACAGATAGAGCAATACCAAATGCCATGATTCCTAGGGCGTCATCTAGGGCTACCACCGGTAAAATAGTTTTTACCAAGGGCCCTTGGGCCTTTAATTCCCTTATAACCATAAGAATTCCCGCCGGTGCGGTTGCCGCCGACATGCTGGCTATAACCAAAGAAAATTCAAAGGATTGCCTAAATACAAAGAAGGTTATTAGAAAGACTAGCGTTAAGGCTCCTACAACCTCGGCGACTGTTATTATAAGCATATTCTTGCCTACCTTCTTTATATCCTCCAATAAAAACTCACTGCCCACACTGAAGGCAATGGCAGCTAAGGCTACTTCATTGATAATATTAAAACTACCGGCCTCTCCTGACTTTACCAAATTAAAAAATGACGGCCCAAGTAAAAGGCCCCCAACTATAAATCCTGAAACATTTGGAAGTTTAAAGTGATTAGCCACCCTACTTCCAATTATTCCAACAAAAATTACAATGCCTAACTTAAAAAGCAAATTCAATCATATCACGCCTCCGTTAAACTTTCTTGCATCGAACCCATTATAGGACATATGCTATGAATAATCAAGCCTATGCCTTTTACCTGCCTATAAGACACGGGGACGTTTCACTTGTCTCCCCATGGCTAACATGTCATATTTAAATTGGGATTGATATTATG
>CAYOGD010000079.1:0-6312 GCA_964403395.1 uncultured Alkaliphilus sp. | reverse complement strand
ATTTACAGATAAATAATTTGAAAATCATACAGAATCCGGGGGGATTTTGTTTCGGTATAGATGCCGTCCTGTTGGCCAATTCTGTTAAGCTAAAGAAAAATGCGAAGATTGTAGACCTGGGCACCGGTACGGCGATCATTCCCATACTCTTGGCAGGCAAGAGCAAAACCGGCCACATCACGGCATTAGAGATACAAAAAGAAGTAGCCGACATGGCTGAAAGAAGCGTAAAATTGAATAAATTGGAGGACAGAATTAAAATACTGAACATCGACCTGAAAGATGCAGATAGGTTTTTGGAGGTCAATGAATATGACATAGTGACATCAAATCCGCCATATATGCATCCGGAGGGATTTATCAACCCAGACGATAAGAAGGCTATATCCAGGCATGAAATAAAATGTACGTTGGAGGATGTTGTGAGGGTGGCATCAAGGCTCTTAAAACATAATGGCAGGTTTTTTATGGTCCACAGGCCTATACGCCTGGTAGATATGATGTTCTATTGCAGGCAATACAAACTTGAACCTAAGTATTTACAGTTTGTGCACCCTACCTATAATAAAAAACCGAATCTCTTATTATTAGAATGTATAAAGTCGGCTAAGCCGGAGCTCAAAATATTGGATCCCCTATATGTATACGATAAAGAAGGAAACTATACGGATGAAATCTTTCATACATACGGGAAAACACATATAGAAGAAGAGGATGAATTTCATGAATAAAGGAAAACTTTATATCTGTCCCACACCGATAGGGAATTTAGAAGATATAACTATAAGGGTACTGAAAGTATTGAGGGAAGTTGATTTAATCGCGGCAGAGGATACAAGGCATACCATAAAGCTCTTGAATCATTTCAGAATTCAAAAACCCTTGACAAGTTATCATGAGCATAATTTCAGAACAAAGGGGATCATATTGGTCAACAAATTATTGGAAGGCAAAAATATTGCTTTAGTCTCGGATGCGGGTATGCCGGGAATATCGGATCCGGGTTCGGATATGATAAAATTATGCATAGAAGAAAAGATACCTTTTGAGGTTTTACCCGGTGCCATGGCAGGTATTTCGGCCCTTGTAGGCTCGGGATTAGATACGACCAAATTTGCTTTTGAAGGATTTTTGGAAAAAGATAAGGGGCACCGCAGAAAGCGACTAAAAATGATACAGAAGGAAGATAGGACTTTAATTTTCTATGAAGCACCTCACAGGGTTATTCACGCATTGAAGGATATGGCAAGCATATTAGGCAATCGCGAGGCGGTGATAGCCAGGGAATTGACTAAAATACATGAAGAATATATCAGGGGTAATCTGATAGAGCTCATAGAACATCTGACATTGAACCCTCCCAGGGGCGAAATTGTATTATTATGTGAGGGTGCTGATCTAGAAAAACTGGCCATGGAAGAGAAAAATAAATTAGAACAGATCACCATAAGAGAGCATATTCTTTTATTTATGAAAGACGGGCTGGATAAGAAGGCTGCTATAAAGGAAGTGGCAAAACGCAGAAATATTTCTAAACGGGTTGTATACAGAGAATCCATAGGGTTATAAATAAATGATATTTTTCAACAGCTTTGAACTGTTTCATAGTATTAAAGGCCCCACTTTACGCAGGGCCCTTTTAAATGTAATTATGAAAAAGTGCATCACAATAGAAATTATTCCTTTAATTCAGATACGCATTTGGAACAAATATTTCTATTTTTAAATACTATGATATCCTTTGCATTATTACAGAATATACAGGCAGGTTCATACTTTTTTAAAACAATATTTTCGCCATCCACATATATTTCTAAAGCATCCTTTTCTGCAATTCCTAATGTACGCCTGAGCTCTATAGGTAAAACTATACGGCCAAGCTCATCTACCTTCCTCACAATACCTGTTGATTTCAATTGAAATTCCTCCTCATCTTATAAAGCATCTTAAATAATAAATGCTTATCTAATTGATAAATTTCGTAGTAATACGTGCTAATACTACAAGATTCGACAAATCCCCCTTAAATAATACCAAATATCCCATTATTAGTCAACATATAAATATAATGTATTATATTTATTTTTTTGTACAGTTGATATTACAACCTTCCATCATTTTATTTTTCAAGTCCCAAAGTTTTTTAGATAAGTCGACTTTATAAAGCTGGGGGCGTTTTAGGCGCTTATATTCTGCCCAGAGAGAGTTCAATTCTTTTTGGGTATATTTACATATTTCTTGTATATCCCTTCTTCTATAAACTAAATTACCGTCTTTATATAGGGGTACCAACATTTCTCGGATATTATAATTTGTAAAGGTTTTCTTTTTCCAAGTATGCAATGGATGGAATATGGTTAAAGGCCCATCAGTGTCAATTTCCTCATCATCCAACATGATTAAATCGGCTTCGGCCTTATTGCTTTTCGCATCATAGATACGTATCACTTTTTTATATCCGGGGTTTGTAATCTTTTCCGGATTTTCTGAAATTTTTATTTTAGGAATGAGCTTACCATCTCTTTGAACTGCGGATAGTTTATATACTCCACCCAGAGCAGGGCAATCTTTAGATGTTATGAGATTGGTACCTACTCCCCAGGCGTTGGCAGCGGCACCCTGCAATTTTAAATTATCAATTGTCTCTTCGTCTAAATCACTGGAACCCACTATAACGGTATCTTCAAATCCCTCAGCATCTAACATTTTACGGGCTTCTTTTGATAAATATGCCAAATCACCGGAATCGATACGAATACCCTGAGGTTTATAGCCTTTTTCCCTCAGTTCCTTGAATACGGTGATTGCATTGGGTATCCCGCTTGTCAATACATTATATGTGTCTACCAATAGCAATGCATTATCGGGATATGTTTCAGCATAAGTGCGGAATGCATCAAGTTCGGTTTTGAATTTTTGAATCCAACTGTGGGCGTGTGTCCCTATAACAGGCACATCGAATTTCTTGCCCGCATATACATTGGAAGTTCCTATACAGCCGCCGATGATGGCAGCACGGGCACCATATATACCTGCATCCGGGCCCTGAGCGCGTCTCAGGCCGAATTCAAAAACCGCATCGCCCCTAGCAGCGGAACAGATACGGGAAGCCTTGGTAGCAATCAAAGATGGAAAATTTATCAGGTTTAATATGGCGGTCTCAAGCAATTGGGCCTCAATTATCGGTGCCTTAACTCTTAAGATAGGTTCATGAGGAAACATGATGGAACCTTCCTCAACACAATAAATGGTTCCGGAAAATTTGAAATCCCTGAGATAATCTATAAATTTATCATCAAATAGATTCAGCCCTTTTAAATATGCCAAATCGCCCTCACTGAAGCTGATATTTTCGATATAGTCTATCACCTGTTCTATCCCCACTATTATGGTATAGCTATTTTCGCAGGGGTTTTTTCTAAAAAACATATCAAAGACAACAATATCTCTATCTATTCCACTTTTTAAATATCCGTTCATCATTGTCAATTGATAGAGGTCCGTCATTAAAGACAAGTTTCTCATTTTCATACCTTCCTTTAATTAATATTTGTACAATAAAATGCTCTCATTTGTACAACAAAATGCTTCCATCAATGATTAAAATTATTATATCAAATAAAGTTATTATATCAAATAAAATCATTATGTCAAAGTTGTACAGGGATAGACAATAATAGTGCCGTATTGTGTATGAAAATATAGCCTTGATCCGTTCTTTTCGGATAAAGGGACCTGTTCGAAACGGCTGAAAAGGCACCACTTTTATAAAATTAACCAAAGGTGTTATTGCTATGGGTCAGAGGAAGCCATTGTTATGAACCGAAGGTGTCATTCTGAACGCAAGTGAGGAATCCCGTTTTTAAAACCTTCGACAAATTACTGAAAACGCTTTTCAGTACGTCTGCTGCCTCTGTAGTTTTACTTTAGTAACAATATTAAATGAGTAAAAAACATATAGGCGGGGCCCTATTCATATAATATATTATGTTAAATCAGGTGGATATTATTAGGTTGAGGGGAGCCTTCTTATGAATATTATTTGGATAATAATGATTTTTATAGGTATTATAGCAGCAATCGTTACAGGTAAACCCGAGTTGATCAATGATGTAATCATTCATGACACCGGGGAGGCTGTGATGTTTGCAATAGGGCTTACGGGGATCATGTCGTTTTGGCTGGGGCTTATGAATATCGCAAAAAAATCCGGGCTCATCAGCAGCATTACAAAATCCATGACACCTATAACCAGGTATTTATTTCCGGATGTCCCCCCCGAACACCCTGCTATAGGTGCAATGATGATGAATATGGTGGCGAATATGTTCGGAGCAGGAAATTCGGCTACGGCGCTTGGCCTCAAGGCAATGGATGAACTTCAGAAATTAAACACCGATAAAAAAACCGTAACCAATGCTATGGCCATGTTTCTTGTGATAAATATGTCATCAGTACAGATAATCCCGCTTACAATACTGAAGTTAAGAGCGGATGCCGGTTCTGCAAATCCGGCGGAGATTATCATTACATCGATATTGGCCACAATCGTATCGACAGTCGTCGGCGTTACCGCATGTAAAATATTGGAGGGGAGAAGATGATAAAGGTACTCGGTTATATTTCGGTCATAGCTATACCATTGATGATGACTATTATACTGTTGCATGGTTGGATCAAAGGGGTAAATATGTACGATAGTTTTGTGGAAGGGGCTGTGGGAGGATTTAAAACTTCAATAAAGATTATGCCCTATCTGGTTGCTATATTTATTGCAGTGGGATTTATGAGAAAATCCGGTTCTATAGATTACTTAATAAACCTTGCTAAGCCGATTATGACTTTTATCGGCATTCCCCCGGAGGTGCTGCCCTTGGCTATAATGAGGCCTATTTCAGGCAGCGGTGCATTGGCTGTTTTAAAAGATATTTTAAATACATACGGCCCTGATACTTTTATCGGCAGGCTGAGTTCCACCATGATGGGTTCGGCGGAAACCGTTTTTTATACGATGGCAGTATATTTTGGTTCTGTGGGAATTAAAAAAGGAAGGCATACATTAGGTGCCGCACTGATATCTCATTTAGCATCAGTGATAGCCGCAGTTGTTGTCTGCACGTACTTCTTCTTATGATTTAACCCGGGTTTTTAATTTTATATATAATTTCACCCTAAAGTCCTTGATATGATTAGTATAATTTGTTATATTATTGTATAATATAAATTATAAAAGTGATGATGAGAAGAGTAGACAGTGAAATCAGTGATAGAGAGCCGGGGAAGGTGAAAGCCGGTACTGACGAAATTTGTCGAATATGGCCTCGGAACTTCACGGTTGAACGGCTGAAATCAAATTGGTTTTTAAACCGTGACGGCATTGCATCCGTTAATAGTGCAAGGTGATAAAAGTCACTTGTTGAGTTTATTATCGCAAGGTAATAATAAACTAGGGTGGTAACGCGAATAATCCTCGTCCCTATATATTTTAGGGAAGGGGATATTTTTATGACTTTTATGATTTGATTCAATCTACAGGATAAGAGATCAGGGATCAGGCCGGTGGAGATTTATGAAAGAATGATTGTCCGGTAGGAAGGCGCAGAATTTCAAAAAGGTCCGGCAAGGTGCGACACACCGAAGTGCTGATTTCCAAATTTAAATCGGGCACCCGGGCGCACTGATTTCTGATTTCCGGAAATAGGAGGAGAAAAAATGAACAAAGGAAAATTTTATTTGACAACGCCGATATATTATCCGAGCGGCAAACTTCACATAGGGCACACGTATACGACGGTAGCCGCGGACGTATTGGCAAGATTTAAAAGATTGACGGGATATGATGTCAAATTTTTGACAGGAACGGACGAGCATGGGGCAAAGATACAGGAAGCGGCACAAGAGGCGGGAATGACGCCAAAGGAATATCTGGATAAAATGGTATCGGAGATAAAGGAACTCTGGAAAGCGATGGATATTTCCTATGATATATTTATAAGGACAACCGATAAAGAACATAAAGAGAGGGTTCAAAATATATTTCAAAAGTTATACGATAAAGGGGATATCTATAAAAGCGAATATGAAGGTTGGTACTGCACTCCTTGTGAATCTTTTTGGACAGACAGCCAGTTAAAAGAAGGGCATGTATGCCCGGACTGTGATCGTCCGGCACATCTGGCAAAAGAAGAGGCATATTTTTTCAGACTGTCCAAATATCAGGACAAATTGATCAAATATTATGAGGAACATCCTGAAATCTGTTCCCCGCCATCGCGAAAAAATGAGATGCTGAACAACTTTTTAAAACCCGGG
>CAYOGD010000078.1:0-6381 GCA_964403395.1 uncultured Alkaliphilus sp. | reverse complement strand
CACTATCTTCTCTATCTTCGGAACTTCCATTATGCTCTTATATCCGAATTTTTCCGTCATAGCGGGAACAACTTCATCTTTATACATATCTTTCAGTCTCACCATGCTCAAGCGTACCTCCTTTCATATATCTTAGTCTATCTCTTCCCCGGTCTTCTTGCTCATTCTCACTTTTTCGCCATTATCCAAGAATTTATATCCTATCCTGGCGCCCTGGCCGGCCTTTTTATCCCAAAACATAACATTCGATACATCGATTGCGGATTCCTGATTTATAATTCCACCCTGCTGCAACTGCTGATCCGGCCTCTGATGTTTAGTAACTATATTTATACCTTCAACGATTATCTTATTTTTCTTTGGAAGCACCTGAAGCACTTTTCCCCTCTTGCCTTTATCTTTTCCGGCTATGACCACTACCGTATCACCTTTTTTGATGCGCATTTAGAACACCTCCTTGACTATAGCACTTCCGGAGCTAATGATATTATTCTCATAAAATTTTTATCCCTGAGTTCCCTTGCTACCGGCCCAAATATACGTGTACCCGCAAGCTGCCCATCTTCCTTGATTATAACAGCTGCGTTTTCATCGAATTTTATATAACTTCCATCTTTTCTTTTAGTGGTGCTTTTGCTTCTTACTATGACCGCCTCAACAATCTGTCCTTTTTTAACAACTCCGCCCGGCGTTGCACTTTTGACCGTGCAGACCACTATATCGCCGATTCTTGCATACTTTTTCCTTGTCCCACCTAATACACGGATACAAAGTAATTCCCTTGCCCCGGAATTATCAGCAACTTTAAGGCGCGATTCCTGCTGTATCATGATAATACCTCCCTTGCTACCCATATTACTTAGATTTTTCTATGATTTTGTCCAATCTCCATCTCTTGCTCTTGGATAATGGCCTGGTCTCCATAATTCTCACTTTATCGCCTATCCTGCATTCGTTCATCTCGTCATGGGCCTTGAATTTTTTAGTCCTTTTAACCGCTTTTCCATATAGCGGGTGAAGAACATGGTCTTCTACCAAGACTACGATTGTTTTATCCATCTTATCGCTTACAACCCGACCCGCTCTCGTTTTTCTCAGATTTCTTTCCACGAGATTGACCTCCCTTCCTGTAAACTCCATATACTACGCTCTTGCCTGCTTTAATTCATTTTCCCTAATGACTGTTTTTACCCTGGCAATGTCCTTACGGACACCCCTGATCCTCAAAGGATTTTCAAGCTGGCCTGTTGCTAATTGAAAACGTAAATTAAATAATTCACCTTTTAATTCTGCTAACCTCTGATCCAATTCCGCATGAGTTAAATCTCTCATTTCATCAGTTTTCATTAGCTTCACCACCCTCTAATTCTTGTTCTTTACGTGTTACGAGTTTACACTTAACCGGAAGTTTATGTGCAGCAAGTCTTGTAGCTTCTTTTGCCCTATCTTCAGAAATACCTGAAAGTTCGAACAAAATTCTCCCCGGTTTTACAACCGCCACCCAATGCTCAGGAGCGCCTTTACCCGCACCCATACGAGTTTCCGCCGGTTTTTGAGTAACAGGCTTGTGAGGGAATACCTTGATCCAAACTTTACCCCCTCTTTTTATATACCTGGTCATCGCAATACGCGCCGCTTCAATTTGGTTCGAAGTAATCCATGCCGGTTCCAGCGCCATCAGACCATAATCACCGTATGCGATCATATTTCCTCTGGCGGCCTTCCCCTTCATTTTTCCTCTATGCTCTTTTCTATATTTTACTTTTTTAGGCATTAACATGAACTATTCCTCCTTCCCGAAAGGCATCTCACTTATTTAGCTTCTCTTTTTCTGCCTCTTGTATTTTCATAATTACTTTTTCTTGTTCTCTTTTCATCGGAATCTTTCTTTTCACCTGTAGGAAGTATTTCGCCTTTATTTATCCAAACTTTTACTCCTAATTTACCGTAGGTTGTATTCGCCTCAGCAAATCCATAATCTATATCTGCTCTCAATGTCTGCAGCGGTACACTCCCCTGGCTGTATCCTTCCGTACGTGCCATTTCGGCTCCGCCGACTCTGCCCGATGTGGATACCTTGATGCCCTTTGCACCGATTCTCATTGCTCGCTGCATAGCTTGTTTCATCGCTCTCCTGAATGAGATCCTTCTCTCCAATTGAAAAGCGATATTTTCCGCCACCAATTGAGCATCTATATCAGGATTTTTCACCTCTATCACATTAACCGATACACCTTTTCCGGTAAGCTTTTCGAGATTTTTTCTCAGTTCCTCAACACCTTGGCCACCTTTACCTATAACCATTCCCGGTTTTGCCGTATAAACATTTATCTTAACCCTGTTGTTAGCCGCTCTCTCTATTCCAATCCTAGAGATCCCGGATAAATACAGTTTTTTCTTAACAAATTTACGAATATCATTATCTTCTACAAGGAAATCAGCAAAGTCCCTTTTGTTGGCGTACCATTTTGTATCCCAGTCTTTAATTATACCAACTCGCAATCCGTGCGGATTTACTTTTTGACCCATTCTTTTCCCTCCTTAATTTTACTTTTCCTTCAACACAACTCCTATATGACTAGTTCTCTTTCTGATACGTGCTGCACGCCCAAAAGCCCTTGGCCTGTATCTTTTCATTGTAGAACCCTGATTCGCATATATTTCATAAATGTATAGACTATCCGTATCCATACCGTGATTATTTTCAGCATTCGCCACAGCGGATTTTACAAGCTTTTCGATAACCGAAGCCGCTGCTCTTGGAGTATATTTCAAAATTGCCAACGCTTCGTCAACTTTTTTACCCCTCACCAGATCAGCTACTGATTGTACCTTTCTAGGCGCAATTCTTACATACCTAGCGATTGCCCTCGCTTCCACAACAACTACCTCCTTCCTCAACAAAAAACTTAAATGTCTTCTTTTTGTTTTCTTCGAGTTGTTCTTTCAATATCTCCGTGCCCTCTATAAGTTCTCGTTAAAGCAAATTCCCCGAGTTTATGCCCTACCATGTCCTCTGTAACATATACGGGAATATGCCTTCTTCCGTCATGAACAGCAATTGTATGACCGATCATTTGCGGGAAAATTGTGGACGCCCTAGACCATGTTTTGATCACTCTTTTTTCATTTTTTTCGTTCATCTCTTCTATTTTCCTGAGAAGCCCCTCATGAACAAAAGGTCCTTTTTTAGACGATCTACTCATTACTTTTCCTCCCTTCAATAACTTACCATTCAAGAAGCAGTCTTATTTCTTTCTCCTTGATACAATAAATTTATTCGATTCTTTCTTTTTATCACGAGTCTTAAAGCCAATCGTGGGTTTACCCCATGGTGTGACAGGAGCCGGCATTCCGATAGGAGCCTTACCTTCTCCCCCGCCGTGCGGATGGTCCACAGGGTTCTTAGCAGAACCTCTGACCGCAGGCTTTCTGCCCAAGTATCTACTTTTGCCCGCTTTTCCGATAGTGATATTTTCGTGGTCTAAATTACCGACCTGACCTATCGTCGCTTTGCAGATTGATAAAATATACCTGACCTCACCGGACGGTAATCTGACCAAGGCATACTTGCCTTCCTTCGCCATCAATTGAGCGGTATTGCCCGCCGACCTGACAAGCTGACCGCCTTTTCCCGGTTTCATCTCTATATTATGAATATGTGTACCGACAGGTATATTTATAAGCGGCAATGCATTGCCTGTTTTAATGTCCGCATCCGGGCCGGATTCCAACATATCTCCCACCTTTAAACGGTGCGGAGCGATGATATATCTTTTTTCTCCATCGACATAATGAAGCAGCGCAATGTTAGCCGATCTGTTCGGGTCGTATTCTATGCTCGCAACCTTTGCCGGTACTCCATCTTTATTTCTCTTAAAATCAATAACTCTATAATGCCTCTTTTGTCCGCCGCCTCTATGGCGTATGGTTGTTCTTCCGTGTACATTCCTACCACCGCTTTTCTTGAGAGGTCTCAACAATGACTTTTCCGGTTCTGTTTTGGTTATTTCCTCAAAAGACAGGACTGTCATCTGCCTCCTGGCCGGCGAAGTAGGTTTTAATTTTTTTATAGACATTTCGGCTTCCCTCCTTCTTATTTTAATTTATATAATTACATACCTTCGAAAAATTCAATCTCTTTGCTTTCCGGTGTCAGCTTTACGATAGCTTTTTTCCAGTCGGCACGTTTTCCCTGACTCCTGCCCATTCTTTTTACTTTGCCCATCATGTTCATGGTATTCACTTTCTCTACCTCTACATCGAATATCTCCTCAACAGCACGCTTGACTTCAACCTTATTTGCTCTTCTATGGACAACAAACATATATTTTTTGTTCGCCATCTCGTTCATACTGTCTTCAGTGATTATCGGCCTTATGATAATATCATGTGGATTTGTCATTACGCGTACACCTCCTCCACTTTTTGAACAGCATCCTTGGTGATAATGAATTTGTCATATTTTAAAATATCATATACATTCAATGTATTGACTGATGTGGTCTTGACCCCGGGAATATTTCTTGCAGATTTAATAACCGTATCATCTCTTTCATCCATCACTATGAGGGCTTTTTTATCTGCATTTAAATTGCTCAAAATGTTTATCATCTCTTTTGTCTTTGGGGCTGATATATTTAATCCATCCAACACTATAATTTCATCATTGTTTACTTTTGAAGTCAGTGCGGATTTCATGGCTAATTTTCTTATTTTCTTAGGGAGCCTATAGCTGTAATCCCTGGGTTTTGGTGCAAATGAAACACCGCCGCCAATCCACAACGGAGAACGGCTGCTACCTACACGCGCTCTGCCCGTTCCTTTCTGTCTCCAAGGCTTTCTTCCGCCGCCTCTCACTTCGCCTCTCGTCTTTGTCGATTGAGTTCCCTGTCTTTTATTCGCTAATTGATTTTTTACAACCTCATACATAGCATTCTCATTTATTTCTATTCCAAATATATCATCGTTCAGTTCAATTTCACCGACCTGATCTCCTGAAATATTATACATAGTCACTTTAGGCATTTTGGCCCCTCCTTCCCCTTGCCGGATTATTTATTTTGCTTCGTGCTTTCACTGATCGTCACCAAACCTTTTCTCGGTCCGGGGACCGCACCTTTTACAATCAACAGGTTTCTTTCAACATCTACCTTGACAACTTCAAGATTTTTAACGGTTGTCTTTTTATTTCCCATCTGTCCCGGCAATTTCTTACCTTTGAATACTTTCCCCGGGGAAGCTGCTGCCGCCATAGCACCCGGACCTCTATGGTACCTGGAACCATGACTCATGGGCCCCTTGGCTTGATTGTGCCTCTTGATATTACCTTGAAAACCTTTTCCCTTGGAAGTTCCGGAAGCATCAACCCTGTCTCCTATTTCAAATAGGTCCGCCTTCAACTCTTGACCCACAGTAAATTCCTCAGTGCCTTCCACTCTAAATTCTCTCAATGTTCTTTTCGGAGTAACCCCCGCCCTATCAAGATGGCCTTTTTTCGGCTTGTTGAGGGTTTTTTCCTTGACATCCTCATAGCCCACCTGTACGGCATTGTATCCGTCTGTCTCTATGGTTTTTATCTGTATTACAACATTTGAGGCCACGTCAATCACCGTCACGGGAATAACGAGCCCCGTTTCATCAAATATCTGGGTCATTCCAATTTTTCTTCCGACTAAACCTTTCATATCTACACCTCCTATTGATCTTACAGCGGATTAGCCCATACTAATCATACTAAGAATAGGATGGATCCATCTCTGTATCTCTGTCCTTTTTAAAATTTATAATTTGATTTCAATGTCAACCCCTGCCGGCAAATCCAATCTCATCAATGAATCTACAGTTTTGGGAGTCGGTTTTAAAATGTCAATCAATCTTTTATGTGTTCTCATTTCAAATTGTTCTCTGGCATCCTTATATTTATGGACCGCTCTCAGAATGGTGATTATCTGTTTCTCTGTCGGCAACGGTATGGGGCCGGAGACCTCCGCACCACTTCTTTTAGCTGTTTCAATAATCTTCTCAGCAGATTGATCTAATACATTATGGTCATATGCTTTCAATCTGATCCTGATTTTTTGGTTGCTTTTAACCATCTATTTCCCTCCTTCCGCACCGTACCCGGCGCCGGATTTATGCGCAGAAACACTTTAACTCCGCTTTTTATCATTACCCGCCGTATATGGTATAGTGCAATTACTCTCCGGATGCATGTAAATTTAGAAGAAGAGTGATTCCCTTCTTCTAAATTTATGACATAACATCAGTTTTTTTATTATTCGATAATATTGACAACTACTCCCGCACCTACTGTCCTTCCGCCTTCACGGATAGCAAATCTCAATCCTTCTTCGACAGCTATGGGATAGATCAATTCTA
>CAYOGD010000077.1:0-6438 GCA_964403395.1 uncultured Alkaliphilus sp. | reverse complement strand
TATGCATATCAAAATTGCAGGTATCTATATCCCACAACCAGAAGAAATTATGCAAGTTCTATCGATACTTTGGAACCGACAATAGAAGAATTCAAATGTTTTATAGATAATGATTATGTTCTGTTTAAATTAAATGGGGCCGATTCTCCCTTTGATAAGGAATTAATTTGGCCCCTTGAGCATAAGTCCCCCAAGGGGGGAGTGACCACTGATTATTTTCAGTACCTGGTGGTGGCAAAGGATTCGGAGGCCATGCAGGGGTTTGAAATTTCACCTCCGTCCTCTGATATCTCCTAATATTCCCTCACTTTTCCATTTTCTACATTTCAGGCAGGGCAGTATTAAGCTTGACAATATTTTTTCAAGTGATATGATATATAATATAAAAAAAAGAATACATCTCCGAACCTATGTTTCTGTAGATTGATTTCCATGAAATATAGGTCGTTAGGGTATAGAAAGAAATTTCTATGCCTCCCATTGTGGAAAGGAGAAGGTTGCATTTTGTTGTCAATAAAGGCATTCCTAACACAATGGAGTGCCTTTTTTTAATTTAAATTACTGAGGGGGAAAAGCGATGTGCAAAAGATTCAACAGGACCATTTCCTTATCTGTGGCTCTACTATTGATGTTATCGATAGTTCTGGCCGGATGTGGCCCGGAAAAACCAAAAGAAGCGAAGACAAGGATTATAACAGATCAGGTCGGAAGAAAGGTGGAAATACCCGTTGATGTAGAGAGAGTAGCCGCTTTCCATATGTACGCCGCTAAGATTATGTATTCTTTGGGGCAGGGAGATAAGCTGATTCATAAAGCGATTTATCATCCCGAAGCGACTATACTTGCAAAACTGGACGAAGAATTTGCAGCACTTCCCAATATAAACACCGGGGATCATAAACAAACAGGTTCTGAACCCGTTTTAAACATAGGGCCTCAAATAGTGTTTTCGTATGCAGCATTTGATACGGCGGAGATTGAACAGTTTGAGGAGGCAGGCTTGGTACCCATCGGAGTAAAGGGCGAGACATTAGAAGATACCTACGAGACAATCGCATTGCTCGGCGATATATTTAATTGCAAAAAAGAAGCCAAGGAATATACGGAATTTATAAAGAGTAAATACAAATATGTTGATGATAGAACCAAAAAATTGGACGAAAGCGAGAAGCCGGTGGTCCTAATTACAGGGCCCAAAAGCATCTATACGGTTGCAACAGGAGAGATGCTTCAAAATGAAATGATAGAAATGGGCGGAGGAATAAATCCTGCAAGGGGTTTAAAAGGCCGCTGGGCGGAAATTTCACCCGAACAGTTGGTGACTTGGAATCCGGATTATATCTTCTTGGGTTCATCCTTCGGAAACACGACTAAAGAAGAGATATACAACGACCCTGCCTTTGCAACAATAAGTGCGGTCAAAAACAAACGCATATATATATTTCCTTCAAATATAGGATGGTGGGATTTTCCATTGCCTCAAGCCATGTTAGGCATGGTATGGACAGCAAAGAAAATAAACCCGGATCTGTTTAAGGATATGGATGTTGAAGAAATAGCGGATGAATACTATATGAGGTGTTTCGGATATTCATTTGAGGAAATGGGAGGCATACTGGAATAAAATGGTTAGCAGCGTAGCAAAAGGTGTAGCAAAAAAGGAACCGCCATTGATTATCATATGTACCATTATTTTGATATTAGTCGTACTTATTTCTCTCAACGCCGGCAGATACGCCGTATCCCTTATAGATATCTGGAATATAGCAATCGGGAATTATGATGATAATTTGTTGGCATTTGAGAAATATACTGTTTTTATAAATTTAAGACTTCCCAGGATAATATTTGCCGTGTGCGTGGGATGCGCTCTATCGGTCTCCGGGGCCGTATTGCAGTCGTTATTTCGGAACCCCCTTGCTTCACCGAATATAGTCGGTGTTATGCATGGTTCTAACTTTGGGGCTGCCCTTGCAATATCAATCTTTGCATCTTACTCAACAACATCATTTGTCATAAATGCTTTCTCTTTCATATTCGGAATGCTGGCAATATTTATAGCCTATACATTGTCCATGAGAAGTAGGGACGACAGCATTGCCGTAATTGTACTGATAGGAATCGTTGTCAGTTCTGTTTTCCAGGCAGGGGTAAGCCTCATAACTTATTTAGCCGACCCTTACGGGGTATTGCCGAAAATAACATACAGGTTGATGGGGAGCCTTCAGGCCGCAACATGGAAAAATATTTACCTTCCTGTGCCGCTGATACTCATCTCAACCCTATGTATAATTATTTTCAGCTGGAGACTGAATGTGATGTCCTTAAGCGACGAGGAGGCTCTAACGTTGGGCGTGAACATTCATAAGTGGCGATTTATATATTTAATGCTTGCAACATTGCTTGTAGCCTCTGCAGTAGCTGTTTGCGGAAATATAATGTGGATAGGTTTGATAGTACCCCATATTACAAGACAATTGGTCGGAGCGGATAATAAAAAACTGGTACCGCTCACAGCCTTGATGGGTTCAATATTTTTGGTAGTTATCGATACACTGGTCAGGAGTGTCACAGAAGGAGAGGTTCCTGTGAGTATAGTGACTTCCTTTATAGGGGCTCCGTTCTTAGGATATCTCGTTCTCAGGGACAAAAGGGGTGGTTAAAAATGTCAATAGAGGTTAGAGAGCTGACTGCCGGTTACGGTAACAATGAATCCATATTGAACAATCTGGACATCAAAATAAAGAAAGGTTGTTTATGTACACTTTTAGGCAGGAACGGTTCAGGCAAAACCACTCTGTTCAGGTGTATAGGAGGGCTGTTAAAACCCCGCAGGGGAACAATATATGTAGAGGGAAACAATATTGATGATTTAAGAAGGGAACAGATAGCCAGATTGATCAGCTTCGTTCCCCAAAAAACAACTTCGGTATTTTCCTACACCGTATTGGAAATGGTGGTAATGGGAGAGACGGCAAGAGTAAAAGCATGGGGGAAACCCACAAAGGATGCATATGAAAGGGCAATGAATGCATGTGAAGAGGTGGGAATAGCTCATCTTATCGATAAAAGATATAACGAATTATCAGGTGGAGAGCAACAATTGGTACTGATAGCAAGAGCCATAATGCAGAACGCCGAGGTCATGCTCCTGGACGAGCCGACCACACATCTGGACTTTTGTAATCAACATAAGATTATGGGGATGCTTGTTGATTTCGCGAAAAAGAATAATATTACGGCGTTAATCACACTCCATGACCCGAATTTAGCGGTAAGTTACTGCGATGAGGTCATAATGATCAATGAGGGCAATATAATAAATGCCGGAGATATGGACTGTTTATTCAATGATAAAAATTTAAAAGAGGTATTTGGGGATATTATAAAGACAGATTTTACAAGTGAAGGATACAAGGTGGCTGTTTCATCGAATTCGAAAAGGCCGAAAACAACGAGAACATCAGAAGGCATTGAACCGGTTTTATAAAGTGAGAACATCAGAGGGCATTGAACCGGTTTTATAAAGTGAGAGCATCAGAAGGCATTGAAAAGGCTCCGGTTTTATAAAAAGTACCGAAAATATTATCTTATGATATCCCGGGAATGCTAAATATGACGGGATATAAATGCCGGCATATGCAACAAAAGTTTCTCAAGAACATCATATGATTTCGGTATCGCGGCCATCATCAACAATCCTAAATAATATTCAATAAAACTAAAGGCGTTTCAAGTGTGTTACCCCACACTTTCCCTAGCGTGGGAGTCCTGCAATCCATCAGGCTCCCACGGCTAAATTATAGAATGATTTAAAGTCACAGCCTCTTTCAGGGAAACTTTTCGGAGGCCTGTGTCACATATGTTTGACTTCTCTAAAAACTTGACACTATCAAACAGAGAAGGCCTATTGACCTTGAATCAGAGGCCTGTATCACATATGCTTGACTTCTCTAGAAACTTGACACTATCAAACAGAGAAGGCCTACTGACCTTGAATCAGAGGCCTGTGTCACATATGTTTGACTTCTCTAAAAACTTGACACTATCAAACAGAGAAGGCCTATTGACCTTGAAAAAGAACTCTGTTATTATTAAGATACATAAAAATTCCATGAGACTCTAAAAGACAGGCACATATATCATTAAAAAACATATTTTTCGATATGTTATTGTCTTAAAATCGACCTTCATATTTATGAATGAGGGCAGTTCATATAATGCTAATAATAAGGTTTAGCAGTTCCTACCGAGCAACCGTAAATTGCTCGACTATGAGTGGAAGTGTACCTAGGGTTCCGGCTGGTATATTCATATCAGTGCTGGTCCAAGCGGTACAGGCGTATGCCACACCGATGGGATAAAAGCCCGGGCGGGTAGGTTTCATTCCCTGACCTACTTCGTTCGGGTTTTATTTTGCACTTTTAAGGCAATACTAAGTGCAATAGCAACAAAATATTAATTATATTAAAAGGAGGAATTAGAAATGAGTACAAAAAACGACTCTGCGTCGGCTCTGGACAATTATTTTAAACTGACGGAAAACAAGACCGATGCAAAAACAGAAATAATTGCCGGTATCACTACTTTTATCACCATGGCCTATATTTTGTTTGTAAATCCGAACATATTATCGGCTACGGGAATGGACTTCAACTCAGTATTCTTGGCAACAACATTATCTGCCGCGATAGGTACATTTATTATGGGATTTTATGCTAACCTTCCTTTTGCGCAGGCTTCGGGGATGGGGCTAAATGCTTTCTTTGCCTTCAGCGTAGTTTTGGGGATGGGTTATACTTGGCAGCAAGCCTTGGCAATAGTATTTATCTCTGGAATCTTGTTTATTTTATTAACGGTCACCGGCGCCAGAAAAGCTATCATAGGCGCAATTCCGTCATCTTTAAAACATGCGATAGGCGGAGGTATAGGATTATTTATTGCATTGATTGGGTTTCAAAATGCGGGGATTGTGATCCACGAGGAAAATACATTAGTGACACTCACGCGTTTTGACAATCCGGGGGTAATCTTAGCTGTTATAGGTTTAGTTATCACGGGCATATTGATGGTAAGAAAAGTAAAAGGAGCCATCTTAATAGGTATCGTTATAACAACCCTCATAGGTATCCCCATGGGGGTGACCAATACGGCCATAGATATGGCACTTAATCTTGATATAAGCCCGACTTTTATGAAAATGGATTTTAAAGGACTTTTGGATGCGCAGGGAGCCGGCGGCCTAACGGCATCGTTGATAAGCGCAATAACAGTAATTATTTCATTTGCTTTGGTAGATATGTTTGATACCATCGGCACTCTGATAGGTACGGCCAACAGAGCGGGAATGTTAGACGAAGACGGTAATTTGCGCAATATGGACAAAGCATTGCTGGCCGATGCCGTTGCAACCTCAGCGGGTGCTGTTTTAGGCACATCGACAGTTACAACATATGTGGAGTCCGCAGCCGGAGTGGCGGAAGGCGGAAGAACGGGCTTAACAGCCGTAACCACAGGTGCGTTATTTGTATTGGCAGTATTCTTAGCGCCCTTTGCTTTGGCAATACCTGCAGAGGCTACCGCACCTGCATTGATCATAGTCGGTGTTCTCATGGTGGGTACGATTAAACAGATTGACTTCGATGATTTTGCAGAAGCCCTACCGGCGTTCCTAACTATTGCAGTGATGCCGTTTACATACAGCATCGCAAATGGAATCGCAGCAGGATTAATATTCTACCCGATAGTTAAAATCATAACCGGAAAAGCAAAAGAAGTTCATCCTGCAGTTTACATATTAGCAATACTATTCATACTCAAATTTACGATATTACCTCATTAATATATTATTGACAACATCGTTTATATTCGAATTTATAGCATTATTGTATTGATAGAACAAAGTATTGATAGAACAAAAGCAGCTAAGATCCCTTAGCTGCTTTTATAAACCAAAAAGACCGGGGGGTCAGGTACAGTGGTTCTTTTTAGGGGATGTGGTTGTAGGGGCGGACCCATGTGTCCGCCCCAAAAGACCATGGTGTCAGGTTCTTTGGTTTTTTGCGGGAGTAAAGACCATGGTGTCAGGTACGGTGGTTCTTTTTGGGGGATGTTCAGGATGAAAAAACCACGGTGTCAGGTACAGTGGTTCTTTTTGGAGGATGTTTAGGATGAGGTATTAGGTTTTCTAGTTCCCTGAGTAGGGGCGGACCTGCGTGTCCGCCCTAGAGAAAGACCACGGTGTCAGGTACAGTGGTTCTTTTTGAAGGATGTTTAGGATGGGATGCCAGGTTCTTTGGCTTTTTGCGAGAGTAGGTGCGGACCCGCGTGTCCGCCCTAAAAGACCATGGTGTCAGGTACAGTGGTTCTTGAAAGACCGGGGGGCAGGTAGTGCGCCAAGATAAGGGCGTATCATATAGTGGGTGGGAACCCCACTGA
>CAYOGD010000076.1:0-6473 GCA_964403395.1 uncultured Alkaliphilus sp. | reverse complement strand
GTGATTGTGGCACAATGGCCCGAATACAAAGAAGATGAAGCGTATACCTCAGAGGAAAGCGATATGGAACTGGTAATGGATGCTATCAAAAATATACGCAATATCAGGGCTGAAATGAATGTTGTTCCTTCTAAAAAGGCAAAATTAATTGTATTGACTGAGGATAAAAATACGGCTAAAATAATATCAGAAAATGAAAAATATTTTATGACATTGGCGAGCGTTTCAGAGATTGAGCTTGCGGAAACTAAGGATAAGATACCCGAAGATGCGATATCTGCAGTTATTGAAGGCGCAGAATTGTTTTTACCCTTGGAAGAATTGATCGATTTTGAAAAAGAGATTGAAAGGTTGGAAAAGGAGAGATCTAAATTAGAGGGTGAGATCAAAAGAGTTGTTGGAAAACTTTCTAATGAGGGATTTGTCAGCAAGGCTCCGGCCAGGCTAGTGGATGAAGAAAAACAAAAACAAATAAAATACGAAGAGATGTTGGCTCTCGTATCGGAAAGATTGGACTCTTTAAAAAACAGATAGCTGTAAGATGATCAAAAAATCATATCATAGTTTAAGAGAAATGGAGTGGGGCAATGAATTACGAACAGGCATTGGAATATATTCATGGGACTTACAAATTCGGGTACAAATTAGGATTGGAGAACCCCAGGTATCTGCTGAATCTATTGGGCAACCCCCATAAATCCCTCAAAGCTATTCATGTTGCGGGGACTAACGGCAAAGGCTCGGTTTCTTCATATATACACAGCATATTAAAGGAAGAAGGATATAAAGTAGGGTTGTATATCTCTCCTTATCTTGAAGAATTTACGGAAAGAATGAGTATAAACGGGAAGGATATACCTAAAGAAAGGTTAGCTGAGGTCACAGGGATTGTCAAAGAAAAAGTAGAGCAGATGGTTCATAAAGATGGCAAAACCCACCCTACGGAATTTGAGGTTGTGACGGCCATAGCATTTTGTTACTATGCCCAAGAAAATGTGGATTATCTTGTTTTGGAAGTGGGTATGGGAGGTAGGCTCGATTCAACCAATGTTATAGACACTCCCCTTGTTTCCATAATCACCCCTATAGGTTACGATCATATGGAATATTTGGGTGAAACAATAGAAGAGATTGCATACGAAAAGGGCGGGATCATAAAAGAGAACGGATTTGTACTGTCATATCCTCAAGAAAAGGAAGTAATGAAAGTATTGGAGGATATATGCAAAGAGAAAAACAGCAAACTTTTTGTGATGGATTTTGATGAGTTGGTCATACATCAAAGCGATATAGAGGGACAGATATTCTCGGCAAATATATTAGGAAAGCCATATAATGATGTGAGGATAAAAATGGCGGGAATTCACCAAGTATATAATGCCTGTATGGCACTTGGGGCGATTGAGATCCTAAGAGAATACAGAAAAATTGCTATCAGTGATAAATCAATATTAGATGGGCTCTATAACACAAGGTGGCCGGGGCGTTTTGAGGTGCTGCAGAAAGAGCCGTTGATCATCATTGACGGTGCTCATAATCTGCATGGTGCCGACTCCCTGAAAAAAAACATAGAGATTTTATTAAAGGATTATAAAATAACCTTTGTTGTAGGGATGCTTCAGGACAAAGATGTAAAGGCTATACTAAAAGATTTAATACCATTGGCGGATAAGGTTATAGCTACCAGGCCGGATAACCCGAGAGCAATAAAGGCGGTGGATCTGGCGGAAGAACTGAAGATATTCGGAAAAGAAACCTATTTTTATGAGGATGCCGAGGAAGCGGTAAAGATGGCTGTAGAAATAACGGGGCGGGACGAAGCCATTATATTTGCAGGTTCCTTATATATGATAGGGGAAGTGAGGAAAATTTTAAAAAATAAGGTACTGCCATAGGAATACGGAATTAAGGTCCTATAAAAAGATACATCTCCAAACCATTCACACATCTATACGGCAATCATAATATAATAAATATAACATTTGTATCAGACTATTTTAATTATGGGGATGTGGTGGAATGAAGTGCCTTACTGATAACACCTTGATCGTTTCTAATTTTTTTGAGGACTCTATTTCTATTGTGAATTTAGTTCAGGGCAAGGAAATTCAGAAAATAAAATTGTGTGACAGCGGGCATCATTTTTCGTCCCCACAGTTTGGACCTCATCATATGGCCCTATGTTATGAGAGAAAATTATTGTATGTTCCAAATAGTTGGAATAATAGTATTTCTATAATAGATCTGGTTAAAATAAAAGTTATAGATACTGTTTATGTGGGCAGTTGTCCGAGCCAGGTTATACTCTGTCCCAAATATGGGCACATATATGTGGCAAATACCGATTCTAACAGCATTTCAATTTTAGATATGGATAAATTGAATTTGATTGTACAACTTCCAACCGGAGAGATGCCTCACGGTATGGCCATGACGGATGATAAAGAAAAAATTTTTGTAGGCAGCTATGGCTCAGGGGAAATAACCGAGATTTTAACGAAGACAAATGAAAAGGTTAAAGATCATAAAGTGCAATGCAATCCATGGCATTTAGGGATAGACAGCAGTGGAAAATTTCTATATGTGGTCAATTATAACAATCAATTTAATAGAAACGGGAAAATATTTATCTACGGAACAGATACATTGACGGAAAAGAATAGGATACATATAGGTAAAATGCCGATTGAAGCGATCAGCGATAATAAAAATCGGTATCTTTATGTCACGGATTTCGACAGGGATTGTGTTCATATATATGATTTAAAAAATAACCGATATAATGATCATATCAAGGTCAATCCCATGCCTCACGGGATTGAATTGGACAGCAAAAAAGGAAGATTATTTGTTACAAGTATGGGAAAAAATACGGTGGATATAGTTGATATATACAAAAAAAAGATGATTCAGAGCATATTAGTGGGAAAAGAGCCGACAAGTGTTGTCAGAAGCATTTTGTTTGGCCACTGATCTGTTCATGTTCGGTATAAAACAGTTGGCACTTTTATCAAAAAGTGCCAACTGTTTTTTTATGCAATTATGCAAATTTATATGATCTGACTAAATATTAAATGGATTTTTGCAGTTATTTTCCGATTATCTGTTTCTGAGCCATTTCAACCAGACGTCTGGTCATATAACCGCCTACATAACCGTTCTGTCTGGATAATAAATTCCCCTTGTCAATTTTATCATAATCCTGGATGCCTATTTCATTAGCAATTTCTAATTTCATTTGATTTAGAGCTTGACGCGCTTCGGGAACAAGAATTTGATTTCTTGAAGCCATGAGTTCCTCCTCCTCATATGAATTGGGTTTGATAATATTTTTATTGTCGCATATTTAATATAACCGTTTTTAAATACAGATATACTGGAAGCTTTTTTAAAAATCAATGGATTATATCAGAATTTGAAATTATTATTATTTTTTAATTATAAGTTGTACCGTATATACGAAAACTTCAATGAAAGGAAGAAAAATCATCGTGCTGAAAATATTAAATATTGTATGAGCATTGGCAATCTGTCTCGATAAATTAAAGGGAGACAGGTTGATCGATATTCTGCATAATATGTTAATAAAAGGAAAAATTAAAATTGTGCCGGCTATATTGAAAAAAAGATGAATAAATGCCGTCTGTTTAGCGGATTTACCAAATGGCAAACTGGATATTATTGCTGTTACACAGGTTCCTACATTCATTCCCAGCATGATAGCAATAGCGGAATAAACGGATATTGATCCCGCACCTGCCAATGTCTGCAAAATCGCCATACCTGTGCTGCTGCTCTGAAGAATAGATATAGCCGAAAATCCCATTAAAGTGCCTAAAAAGGGCGTTTTTCCAAATTGTTCTAGAATCTGCCGGAATTTCAATATATTTTTTAATGGAGAAAGCCCTGCGGTTAACAATTCAATTCCGATGAAAATTAGAGAAAAACCTACTAATATCTCCCCTATATTGCGAATTTTTTTATTTTTTGAGGCTAAATTGATTGATATGCCTATCAAAAAAGGAATAAAACTATATTTTCCAATATTGAATGCAATCAGTTGAGATGTTATTGTGGTTCCTATATTGATTCCCATAATAATCGGTGTGGCCTGGTAAAGTGTAAGCATATCGGCCTGTACAAATCCAATCAGGGTAACTGTTGCAGCGCTGCTTGATTGTAAAATTGCTGTGATCATGCAGCCTGTAAAAACACCAAGTAGGGGGTGAGTTTTCAGATTGATGAGTATATGTTTGAATTTTATAGATACAAAGCGGTTGAGCCCTTCGGTAAAAAATTTTAAGCCAAGTAAAAACAGACCCATACCGATGGATACGGAAGAAATAATTTCAAACAATAAAAACACCCCCCAATTAAATATACGTGGGACAATGGCCTATATACATGTTTTAGCAGGATATAGATTTATATCAAAACCAATATTGTTCTGCTGTGATTTAAAAATATGCATAAAGCAGGTTATAAAGAATAAACTATAATATAATTTTTTACGGGGGGAGAAAGATGAGAGTATACGTTTTACGAAAAAAGTCTTTGATAATTACATCGTGTATTGTAATTGTCATGGCGGGTTTTTTATTTTCTATAATCTCCAGGAATGAGGGCATAATAGGTGTTTTTTCAAATCAAAGAAGGTTACCTATATATAGCGTAGAAACTGAAGACAAAAAAATAGCTATAAGTTTTGATGCCGCTTGGGGCGATCAGTTTACAGATGATATATTGGATATATTGGATGAATACAAAATAAAAACTACATTTTTTTTAGTAGCATTTTGGATAGATAAATATCCGGATATGGCAAAAAAAATTCATGAAAGAGGGCATGAGATAGGGAATCATTCAACTACACATCCCCATATGTCAAAATTATCTAAGGAGCAAATAGCAAATGAACTCAAAACTACCGGCGATAAAATTGCAGCGATAACCGGTAAGCAACCCGTAGTTTTTAGGCCTCCCTTCGGTGACTATAACAATTTATTGATTGAAACGGCGGAAGAATTGGGTTATAGCACTATCCAATGGGATTTGGATTCCTTGGATTGGAAAGAGATGGGCATCCAGCCCGTGGTGGATCGCATCATCAGAAATGTAAAAAAAGGGTCCATAATATTATTTCACAACAATGCCAAGTATGTGAGCGATTTTTTACCTTTGGTGCTCGAAAAATTACAGAGCCAGGGTTATGAAATTGTTCCCGTATCGGAGCTCATCTATAAAGAAAACTATTTTATCGATAACACGGGTAGACAGAAAGCCAATTGATCCCCTGCGTTGCAAGGGGTTTTTTATTTGCATAATTATACTTTGAAATACAAAACATAATACATAAGTTGATTCTAACCTATCACAGAATTGGAAGGGGATACATGGATGCTGATCGACGGCATAAAGATAAAAGGGATAACTTCAGATTTTAGACAGGTTAAAGAGGATTATGTTTTTGTAGCCGTGACAGAAGGGAACTATGACGGTAACAATTTTATCGATTTGGCCATACAAAAGGGAGCCGTCGTTATCTATACGGAACGGGAGATATATAGAAAAAAATGTATAATGAAGAGAGTTGAGAACTCAAGAAAAGCACTTACAGAATTATGTAATAAATTTTATGATTATCCATCGGAGAAATTTTTTGTAATCGGTGTTACAGGTACAAGGGGAAAGATAAGGACAGTCAATCTGATCCATCATATCATCGACAGATATGGGATAAAAAGTGGGGTTATAAGCAGCTCAAATATTAAGGTCAATGGAAAAAAATATCCGTTAAAATCTACAAATTCGACCACGGAGGACATTTATTATTATTTAAACAAAATGGTAAATGCGGGCATAAAGATAGTAGTTATGGAGATATCTTCACATGTATTAAAACATGAAATGATTCACGGAATTAAATTTGATATCGGAATTTATACGAATATAGGACAGAATTATTCCGATTTCAATAAAACAATCGATAACTATGTTAAATCCAAAAAAAAATTGTTTGACAATCTATATGCCGGCAAAATCGCTCTGATCAATTCCGATGACAGATATGCCTCAAACATGTTGAGGGATAACAGTAATATATTGGTCATTACCTATGGCCTGAGTTCAAAATCCACAGTCAATGCTTCCAGTATCGATATAGGCTTTATAACATCCTTTAATTACTGTTTACAGAGGGGTATAACCACGTTATCCGGCATAGCCGTAGAACCGTTTGAATATCCTATTGTATCAAACTTATTAAAGAATCATGATATTTATAATGCCCTATCGGTTATTACAACCTGCTTATTGTTGGATATTCCGATCGATGATATTGCGTCAGCTATTAAATAGAACCTGCATTTGATATGGGGTACAGGAAATCGATAACTTTTTACTAAACAAAACATAATTCAGTCCCGCTCTGAATAAACATGTTTATATATTAGTTCCAAAATGTTATAAACATA
>CAYOGD010000075.1:0-6576 GCA_964403395.1 uncultured Alkaliphilus sp. | reverse complement strand
ACTTCCGAGCCGTATCCTTGAACGATTATTTTAGAATGCCCAGTAGAGGATACCGGTTAGTCCCGTTAAAGGCTTAGGTTTGTTGGAACTGAAGGGGCATTCTATTGTTTGAATGCAATGAGGGTGGTACCGCGAGTAATGGCTCGTCCTTTATACATATTTATGAGGACGAGTCTTATTTTATTAGCTTTGTAGCCGACCCAATTTGTTTGTATCATGGATGCCTTGATCATATTCCTACGAGGTAGATTAAGGTAGCACAACAAAGAGAATGAACAAATTTGTATTGCATGACTGCATAGAACATATATTTAGAATATACATTCGAAACACATATCTTGCGAGGAGGCAAAGCTATGAAAATATCAGCAAAATCTTATAAAAATGATTTCAATTTCTTGGGGGCTAAAGACCGATTAAAGGGTATTTTGAAAGAGACCAAGATGATATACAGTTGTGATTTCAGTAAGGAATTTAATAATCATATATATATAAAACCGGAAAATTTGCAGACAACCGGGGCCTTTAAAATCCGCGGTGCATACAATAAAATTGCAAAGTTGACATCCGAAGAAAAACAGCGGGGTTTGATCACCGCATCCGCGGGTAATCATGCCCAGGGGGTTGCCTATGCGGCCCGAGCATTAGACGTCAAGGCCACTATAGTTATGCCGAGAACAACTCCCCTTATAAAGGTAGAAGCCACCAAAGGTTATGGTGCAAATGTAGTACTGTATGGAGACTGTTATGATGCATCATATTCAGAAGCCATCAGATTAAAGGAAGAACATGATTATATTTTTGTGCATCCCTTTGATGATTTGGACGTCATAGAAGGTCAGGGAACCATCGCTTTGGAAATTTTGGAAGAACTGCCGGATTTAGATTATATAATAGTTCCTATAGGTGGAGGCGGATTGATAAGCGGTATAGCAATTGCGGCTAAAATGATAAATCCCCACATTAAAATTATAGGAGTGGAACCTGAAGGTGCACAATCTATGAAACTATCTGTAGAGCAAAACAAACTTGTCTGCCTGGATAATGTCTACACCATTGCCGATGGTGTGGCAGTTAAAAATCCGGGAACCTTGACATTTTCTTTTATTAAGAACATTGTAGACGAAATAATAACCGTATCTGATTTTGACATAATGGAAGCATTTTTAATTCTCTTAGAGAAACATAAATTGATTGGAGAAAATGCAGGTGTTATGCCACTTGCAGCGCTTAAGAAAATCAGAGAAAAAAATAAAAAAATCGCCTGTGTGGTGAGTGGAGGCAATATTGATGTTTTAACTATATCCTCCCTGATAGACAAGGGGCTCATCAGTAGGGGACGTATATTCGGTTTTACCGTGGATCTTGTAGACAGGCCCGGGGAGCTTCTGAAGATTGCTGAAATACTCGCCAGAATGAATGCAAATGTTGTTAAATTAGGTCATAATCAATTTAAAAATTCCGATCGTTTTTTAGATGTTCAGCTTGAGGTAACTGTTGAAACCAACGGTCATAAACATATTGCCGAGATTATTTCCGAGTTGAACAAAGAGGGTTACACTATTACGCGTGTTTGAATTCCCCAATCATCGTGCATAAATTTAATTATTCATAAGAGGGCGGACACATGGGTCCGCCCCTACAACCGGCCCGGAACACCGGCCTCTGATTTCTGATCCGACTTTCTGGCTCCCGATTTCTGCCTTCCAGTAGGCAGACACGCAGGTCCGCCCTTACAACCGTCAAACAATCTCTACATTATTATTAAAATTTAAATAATAGGATAAAAGAAACAAATATGGTTACAATAATTAATAATAAAATTGGAGGTGGAGGAATGAACAAAAGAATTGCTATTCAAGATTCGTTGCATGATTATATTGATTTTTTCGAGAAATCCGGCTATGAAGTCAATAAAATAATGGGTACTGAGGACGCCGGTAATATACAATCCTCTGATTGTGATGCTGTTGTCGTATATGATATGAATGTAGGCTCCATGGAGCTATCTACTTTCCTCAGAAGCGGAGGCAGGGACAGCGCTCCCGTGATAGAGGCTAGATATAAAACACCTGAAGAAATTCTTAATATGTTGAGAACAGATCACTAAATACCTTTATTGACTGTATATGAATACATAACAACGGGCGAGCAGAGCTCGCCTTATATTTTTCAAAAATACAAACGGCAACCTTTTTATATCATCCCGGTTATTGCACATAGGTCTAACTATGTGTCGTATCGTATATTTAAAATATCTGTATATTACGCTCTCATCGCGGTTTGAAATTTTGATGGTTCCAACAGCTCCCTTCAAATAAAAAACCTAAAATTCGCACCATAGGCACTCCTGTCTATATTCCTACGGAGTAAATTAAAGTTGCGAACTCGCTACGCTCCCCTAAAGGGACTAGGCAAAAAACGCCGTCGCAAACAGCGCGCAATTTTTACGGTCTTTACTTTCCCAGACGTAGCTGGACAGGCAGGTCGCTGGGGACCATTACAAAATTTCAAAAGCGATTCATTTTGTAATATACAGCTATTTTAAAAAGCGGGAAAGCGTCCCAGTTTTTGTTCCGTTCTAACTATGAGGTCGGAAATCATCTTAAAATTTAATATAAAATACTAAGTGAATGCATTTGGGAATATGATTATAATTCCCAGCGAATGAAGATGAAAAATACGTGAAGCAACCTGCATGTCCGAAGCGAAGCAAGTTTGCAGGTTGTAGTATTTTTCATTGGAATAAGCTGTAGGAATTATTCATATTCGAAACTAAATGAACGTGTATTGTTATATTAAATTTTATTAGATAACTGAACTTGTATTAGCTACGCATAATTAAACTTATGTTATCATCAAAATTTAAATAATAGGATAAAAGAAACAAATATGGTTACAATAATTAATAATAAAATTGGAGGTGGTTTAATGGATAAAAGGGTTGCTGTCGAAGATTCCTTGCATGATTACATCAGTTTTCTTGAAAAATGTGGCTATGAAGTTGATAGAATAAGCAGTTCTGCGGATGCCAACAGTGTACAGGGTTTTGATTATGATGCTGTTGTCGTATCCAGCGTAGATGAGAGTTCAATGGAAAAGTCTACTTTTTCTCAAACCAGTAGCAGGCCCAGCGCTCCTATAGTAGAGGCCAAAGGCAAGACCCCTGAGGAAGTTTTTAACATATTGAGAACAAGATACTAAATATCAAAATATGGGCGAACTATGTTCACCCATATTTTTTCCATAAACTTATAATTTTATTTCATATCAATCAAAGACCACATCTATTTCTATCTCCCTATTTTCTCTCAAAACAGTGATAGTTGTTCCCTCTCCGGGCCTGTATTTATAAATAGCCCTCACAAGGTCATTCCTCCCGTTCACATCAGTATCCCCTACTTTAATTATGATATCGCCTACCATGATTCCATATTTGGTCGCCACGGTATTTTCTGTAATCTGAAAAACATAAACACCATTGTCAACAGGTAGTCTCACCCCTGTAAGTGACTCAACAGCATCTATATCCGCACCCTGTATACCTAAATATACCCTCGTAAATTCACCCTTTTCAATAAATTGATCAACTATGGGCTTTGCCGTATTGATAGGGATTGCAAACCCCAACCCTTCGCCTGAGGTGACCTTTGCCGTATTGATTCCTATTACCTGCCCTTTTGAGTTGAGCAACGGGCCTCCACTATTTCCCGGATTTATCGAAGCGTCCGTCTGTATAAGGTTTTCAATGCTTGTGCCTGAAATACTGTCTTCTATCGTTCTATTGAGCCCACTTATAACTCCCTGGGTCAGTGATCTCTGAAAACTCAATCCCAACGGATTTCCGATAGCGATTGCAATTTCTCCTACTTCTATTTCGTCACTATCCCCAAGTTCCGCCACAGGCAGATTATTTCCCTCCACCTTGATGATAGCGAGATCCAAACTTTTTTCATTCCATAAAACCTCGGCAACGAGCTGTCTTCCATCGCTGAGCAGTACCTTTACCTCTTTAGCATTCCCATCTCTCACAACATGGGAATTTGTTAAAATATATCCCCTCTTGTCTATGATAACCCCGGTACCTACACCCTCAACTTCCCTCATGCCGAAAAGCCAATCCCCCTGCACTTCTACGGTTGTAATACCAACCACCGAGGGCATCGCTTTTTTTGCAACAGCAGAATAAACCGTATAATCCTCCGACGGGTTTATAGTAATATACTGCTGGGGAGTAGGAGAAATATCACTTAAATGTATGCCTCTGGAACTGAGTATGTCGGGTAAAAAAGCATATGTAATTCCAAGAGTGATTGCACTGCCTAAAATAGCCCCTATCAGAACTGTACTTATTAAACCTCTCCCTTTTCTTTTCTTGTTTCTTTGTGAATCCCCCCACCGAATATTTTCCATAGCAACTTCCTCGGTAATATCCTGTTCCCCTGCTGTTTTTCCGTCTTCTAAACCCATATTATCATCTGAATTGTAATTCTCTTCTGTAAAATCTTCAGAGTCCTCTTTAATCTCATTTTCATCATTAAAGTTATTCATATAATATACCCCCAAATCAAATTATAGCGTTTATCCATAAAGCACATGACAAAAATAAAGCTGCCACAGGCAAATGGTTTTCCGTGAATCGAACCCATTCTACCCGTCTCGGGATGACAAAATATAAAGCTTTCATAACAATAATAAAATGAATATTTTTGATTAAAACCGGTATATATTGCTTATTCTATCCCGATGTGCCAAATCCAAACCTACATCCTCTCCTATAATAATTTTCTCATCGTCCAGAATGTTCTTTATGGTTGCAACCGCCAACTCCGGAAAATTATTTTCCTTGCTTAAATGAGCTAATAATATAGACCTCACATTTTTATTTACTAAATCTATTATGGCATCGCCCGCAGCCTCATTGGACAAATGCCCAACATCCGAAAGTATTCTACGTTTCAGATAATATGGATATCTGCCCACCTTTAACATTTCCTCATCATGATTCGATTCTAATACAACAAGATCGGAATCTCCGACCTGTTTGGTAATGTTTTCATCAATATAGCCCAAATCCGTGACGATACTGATTTTAACATTACCCTTTTCGATGCTGAATCCAACCGGCTCATTGGCATCATGTGAAATATCGTAGGATCTTATATTAAAATCCTTGATATTAAAATCTTCTCCCGAATTAAAACATCTAATATTATTTTCTCTAATCTCCCCGATTTTAGTATCCATACCTTCCCATGTTCCCCTATTAGCATATATGGGAATATTATATCTTCTTGATAGTACGCCAACACCGCATATATGATCATTATGTTCGTGGCTCACTAAAATTGCGGTTAAACTTTCGGGATTGATATCTATCTCTTTTAATCTGTTTTCTATTCGAATACCGCTGAGCCCCGCATCAACCAATATGGAGCTCCCGCCATCATTTATTAAGTGACAATTCCCACTGCTTCCGCTGGCTAGAGAGCAAAAAAACACTGCCATATATAATTCCCCCAATTTGTCCGACAAATAATAGCCCTAAAAATCATATTATATCATTGCTTCAATTTCGAATTCTTCTATCTGCTCTCTCGTAACATCAGCTCCCAAGTTTGATAACTTTTCTTCTAGCCGGGCATATCCTCTGTCTATAAATTGAACATTTTCTATTTCCGTCTCTCCTTCAGCCATGAGAGCAGCCACCACCAGAGAGGCACCGCCCCTCAAATCCGAGGCTATCACCCTTGCGCCCGTAAGCTTTTCAACTCCATGAATGACAGCAACTCTTCCCTCCACCTTTATATTTGCTCCCATTCTCTTGAGTTCATTCATATGTTTAAAACGCCCGTCAAATATCGTTTCTGTCACTATTCCCGTGCCTTTCGCCGTAGTTAAAAGACTGCTTATCGGTTGTTGTAAATCTGTCGGAAATCCCGGATATACCAAGGTTTTCACGCTGACGCTCTTCAAATCCCCTGATGATATTACCCTGAGGGATTCGCCTCTCTCCACAACCTGTACTCCTGTTTCCTTAAGCTTAGCGATGACAGCCTCTAAATGTTTCGGTATAACATTATTCACTAACACATCCCCACCGGCGGCTGCCGCTGCTATCATATATGTTCCCGCCTCTATCTGGTCCGGAATAACCATATGTACGCACCCTCCTAATTTTTTTACTCCTCTGATTTTGATCACATCCGTGCCCGCACCCCGGACATCCGCACCCATGCAATTTAAATAATTTGCTATATCAACTATATGTGGTTCCTTGGCGGCATTTTCTATTATAGTTGTGCCTTCCGCCATAACAGCGGCTAACATTATATTGATAGTTGCACCTACGCTGACAACGTCCAAATAAATTTCCGCACCTACCAGTTTTTCCGCCTCCACCGATATTATCCCATGTTTTATGTCTACCCTGGCTCCCAATGCTTCAAACCCTTTAATATGTTGATCTATCGGCCTATTCCCGATAGAACAGCCTCCCGGATATATAACTTTGGCTTTTCTAAATCGTCCCAATGCCGCACCTAATAAATAATATGATGCCCTCAATTCTTTTGC
>CAYOGD010000074.1:0-6712 GCA_964403395.1 uncultured Alkaliphilus sp. | reverse complement strand
CATATACTTATAATTTTTTAAACAGAGAGACTCTTCGAGAAGTCTCTTTTTTTATAAAAAAATAAAGGAGGAATACAAAATGATAGTTGTTATGAAAGTAGGTACACCTGCGGAAGAGATTGAAAAGATGGCGGAAAGACTGGAAGAAATGGGCGTCACAACCCATAGGTCACAGGGAGAAAACTATTTTATATTCGGATTGGTAGGTGATACGACAAAGATTGATTTAAGACAGATAGAAGCAAATAAAAATGTAGAACGAGTGCTTAAGGTGCAACATCCGTTCAAGCTCGCCAATAAATTATTCCACCCGGAGGATACTATTGTAGATGTTGACGGTATAAAAATCGGCGGAGGAAATATCTCAATCATGGCAGGGCCCTGCTCTGTAGAGAGCGAAGAACAACTTATGAGTATAGCCAGAAGTGTCAAAGCCCTCGGTGCTCATATTTTGAGGGGCGGAGCATACAAACCCAGAACATCGCCCTACAGTTTCCAAGGGCTGGGAGAAGACGGCCTGAAGATATTAAGAAAAGCTAAGGAAGAGACAGGTATGCCCATCGTTACGGAAGTCATGTGCACGGATATCTTTGATGTTGTGGAGGCTTATGCGGATATACTTCAAATCGGTGCAAGAAATATGCAAAATTTCCCCCTTTTGAAGAGAGCGGGAAAATCTGATAAACCTGTGTTGCTAAAAAGAGGAATGTCTGCAACTGTTGAAGAATTACTTATGTCGGCAGAATATATAATGGCGGAAGGAAACACAAAGGTCATTTTATGCGAGAGAGGTATAAGGACATTTGAAACATATACAAGAAACACTTTGGACATCAGTGCCGTTCCCGCAATCAAAGCACTCAGCCATTTACCCATAATAGTAGACCCCAGTCATGCATCAGGCAGATGGGCCATGATTAAACCCCTATCCAAAGCTGCTATTGCTGCGGGCTCGGATGGCCTTATGATTGAGGTCCATAATGATCCGGAAAATGCGCTCTCCGATGGGGCTCAATCCTTAAAACCGGAAAAATTTGAACAACTGATGAAAGAGATAAACCAGATTATTGCAATTCATTGAGGAAGCGACAAGAGAGATTTTTTGCTTCCTTTGGAAACGGAGGATATTTAATGCTAAAATATTTTACGGCAGGGGAATCTCACGGAAAGTGTCTGACAGGAATTATAGAAGGCTTTCCATCCAATGTCCCTATAGATATAGAAAAAATAAATACCGATTTAAAGAGGCGTCAGATGGGATATGGCAGAGGCGATAGGATGAAAATAGAACAGGACAGTATAGAAATCTTATCGGGAATCAGAGATGGTAAAACATTGGGCAGCCCTATCGCCTTTTTTATACAAAATCGTGATTATGTAAATTGGAAGAAATATATGGACCCCATTAAAATCGAAGATGACAGTAAAAAAGTGACTAAGCCCAGGCCCGGCCATGCCGACCTATGCGGAGCCATCAAATACAATTTTACCGATATAAGAAATGTATTAGAAAGGAGCAGTGCAAGAGAAACGGCCGCACGTGTAGCAATAGGAAGCATTACAAAACAGCTGATGAATTGTTTCGACATAGATGTTGTAAGCCATGTTACCGCAATAGGCTCTGTCTCATTAAAAGAAAATATATGGGACATAGGAAAAATCAAAGACGCGGACAAATCTCCTGTGAGATGCATAGATAAAAATACGGAGAAAAAAATGATAGATGAAATCGAAGAAGCAAAAGAAGCAGGCGACTCCTTAGGAGGCATTTTTGAAATACATATAACGGGCGTACCTGTAGGCTTAGGCAGTTATGTTCAGTGGGACAGAAAACTGGATGCTAAACTGGCATATAATCTGATGAGTATACAGGGGATAAAAGCGGTGGAAATCGGTGAGGGGTTTAATAATTCAAAATTGAGGGGTTCCGAGGTCCATGATGAAATTTTTTATGACCCTCAAAGAGGCTATCACAGAAAAACAAACAGAGCAGGCGGTATAGAAGGCGGAATGTCCAACGGCGAAAACATCGTGATCCGCTGCTGTATGAAACCCATCCCCACGCTTCATAAACCTTTACGGAGCGTGGATATAGAGACTAAGGAGAGCTTTACGGCAACTGTTGAAAGGAGTGACACTTGCGCAGTACCTGCGGCATCTATTGTGGGAGAGTTGGCGGCTATAACCGTCATTGCAGACGAATTTTTGAGAAAATACGGCGGAGATTCTCTGGAGGAGATTTTAGAGCGATGGAAAAAATAAAAGTAAATTTAAAAGAAAACAGTTATGATATATTGATTGGAAACGGGCTCCTGAGAAATATAGAAAATATAATAGATAATAATTCGAAACGATATTTTATAATAACGGATAAAAATGTGAATGCCTTATATGGGAATTATTTAGATACACTGAACAATTATGAAAAAATCATCATAGAACCCGGAGAACAGAGCAAATCTATAGATATAACTGCGGATATTTTAAAACAGATGCTCGTAAAAGGGGCATCGAGAAAATCTAAAATTATTACTTTCGGTGGCGGCGTAGTGGGTGATTTAGGAGGTTTTTGTAGTGCCATATATATGCGCGGAATACCTTTTATTCAAATACCTACTACGTTACTGGCCCAGGTTGACAGCAGCGTAGGCGGTAAAACAGCTATCAATCTACTGCATTATAAAAACAGTGTTGGGGCCTTTCATCAGCCCACTAAAGTTATAATAGATACCGCCCTTTTACAAACATTACCCTATAGGGAACGATTGAGCGGCATAGGAGAAATCATCAAATACGGAATAATATACGATTATAAATTTTTTGAATATGTGGTTGAGAATATAGAACAGATAAAAAAATGTGATAAAAATATAATGCCCCATGTGATCAAACGCTGCTGTGAAATCAAGGCCGATATTGTATCTCAGGATGAAAAAGAAGAAGGTTTGAGAAAGATATTAAACTTTGGCCACACTTTCGGACATGCATTGGAAGGGATAACCGATTTCTCTAAATATTCCCACGGAGAGGCCGTAATAGTCGGTATGTATCATGAAACAATCATTGCAGAAAAATTGGGGATAATAAATGAAAAATATGCGGAAGAGATATTAAATTTTCTGGAAAATTTGGGAATGGATTTAAACATAAGTGATTATTCCATCACGGAACTTGCTGATTGGATGTCAAAAGATAAAAAAAATATCGGCGGAAAAACATCCTTTGTTTTGCCTACTAAGAAAGGAACAGTAAGAGAAAAGCTATTAGAAAAGGATGAAGTTTGCCATTTGTGTTCAGAATGACAAAACGCTTTAACAACAATCCAAGAAGATGAGAAAAATTATGGGGACTGTACTTCCGGATAGTCTTTTTTAGCCGGATGGACTGTACCCGTGGTTTTTCCAAAGGGCCTAAACGAGATTATTCATTGTCATTCGGAACGATAAACCAATTTAACAACAGTCCAAGAAGATGAGAAAAATTATGGGGACTGTACCTACGGCTAGTCTTTTTTAGCCGGATGGACTGTACCCGTGGTTTTTCCAAGAAGTCTGAACAGAATTTTTCATTACCGTTCAAAACAACAAAACAATTTAACAACAATCCAAGAAGGTGATAATATGTTAATTAAGCCAATCAAACGAATAAGACAGAACATTACGGTCCCGGGGGATAAATCCATATCCCACAGGGCGATAATGCTCTCATCCATCGCGAAAGGCGAGGGTGAAATTCATAATTTTTTGATGGGCGATGACTGTCTGAATACCATTGAATGTTTTCGCAAGATGCAGGTGCCTATCAAGATTACAGAAAACAAAATAAAGATTAAAGGTGTAGGATTGAAAGGCCTAAAAAAACCCGGTGAAATATTAGATGTAGGTAATTCGGGTACAACGATACGTTTAATGTGCGGAATATTGGCGGGACAGGATTTCGATTGTGAAATTACCGGGGACAGCTCAATTCAAAATAGGCCCATGGATAGAATAATTGCACCGCTTAAACAGATGGGAAGTATAATTGAAGGCACAAAAAAAAGTGGCTATGCCCCCCTCAGGATACAAAAAAGCAGGCTGACAGCCATCGATTACAATATGCCCGTTGCCAGCGCTCAAGTAAAATCTGCTATATTATTAGCCGGTATCTATGCTGATGGAATGACCTCCGTACACGAAATTCAAAGATCTCGCGATCATACGGAACGCATGCTGAATTATATGGGTGCAAACATCAAACAAGATGGGCTTTCTATATTTTCCGTACCTATAGACAAATTATATGCTAAGGAAATATATGTACCCGGTGACATATCTTCCGCCTCCTTTTTCCTCGTATTAGGGGCTATATCAAAGGATGCTGAAATTACAATCAGGAATGTAGGTTTGAACCCCACACGAATTGGAATTATAGATGTTTTGAAACAGATGGGCGCAGATATAAAGATATTAAATGAACAGATTTTAAACGGAGAACCTGTAGGAGATATTCATGTTGCTAATTCTGATCTAAGAGGTGTGGAGATAGGCGGCGATATAATACCGCGGTTGATAGATGAAATCCCTGTACTAGCGGTTGCTGCAACCTTTGCGAAAGGAACAACCACTATACGCAATGCAGAAGAACTAAAAATAAAGGAGAGTAATAGAATTTCAGCTATGGCCACGGAGCTTAAAAAAATAGGAGCCGATATCGAAGAAACCGAGGACGGTATGATTATTCGCGGCAAAAATATTCCTCAGGGTGGAATAGTTGAAAGCTATAATGATCATAGAATTGCAATGGCTCTGGCGATAGCCGGCTTGGTAAGTAGAAAAGGTGTTGTTATTAACAATCCTGATTGTGTAACCGTATCCTTCCCTAATTTCTTTGATATCTTAGATAGGATGATAAAAAATGAAAAATAATGTTACCCGTGAAACAAAACTTTATGCGGTTATCGGAGACCCTATTGCCCATAGCCTATCCCCTGTTTTCCAAAACTATTTTATAAGGCAAAGAAACATAAATGCTCTCTATATACCCCTACGAATAACTTCCGATACCTTAGTTGATAGTTTAAAGTTTCTTAAAAATGATTTTGTAGGATTTAATGTGACTATACCTCACAAGGAAAATATAATGCAATATTTAGACGAAATTGATCCCTTGGCTATCGAATACGGTGCGGTAAATACGGTAAAGGTTACCGATGGTGCTCTCATAGGCTATAATACCGACGGTATAGGATTTACGAGGAGCCTTGAAAATATAAATATGAGTTTAAAGAAAAAACAAGTTTTATTATTAGGTGCCGGCGGTGCCGCCAAAGTTATCGCATCTGAAATTGTAAAACTAGGCGGGAATCTAACCATTGCAAACAGAAACATTGAGAGAGGTATGCAATTTAAAACCCAACTTGAAAAATCCTGCGGTGTTTTTATAAATATAATAGACCCTGCGGGGCTCAACACTTCTTCTGATATATTAAACCCGACAAAGCCTGATGATTATGCTGATATAGTACATCCGAAAAAGCCCGATAACCATACTGATATGGTAAAGCCGGTAAAAACCAATACCTTTTTTGATGTAATAATCAACAGCACTTCTGTGGGAATGTATCCTGATATGGACAGATCGCCGATAAATCCCGATATATTGCAAGGTGTCAAATTAGTATATGATATAATATACAATCCTTTTGAGACCAAATTGCTCGGGCTAGGAAATAAATTCGGCGCTAAAACAATAAACGGTTTGCCTATGTTGATTTATCAAGGATTAAAATCTTTTGAAATATGGACCGGGGAACAGGCAACACACGATGAAGAAAAAGAAATTTATAATATGTTGAAAAATACACTTTTAAAATAAAAAAGCTGCCTGATACAGGGACAACACGGGGCCACTGAAAAAATCCTAACTTTGCAAAAAATGTTGGAAATGTCATTCTTAACATACTCAGTCAAGCAACACAAATTTGTTTATTCTCTTCGTTCATACAAATTTGGTCCCGGCGGACACTCCTGTCATAAACCTAAATCAAAGTTGGTCCTAACGGACACTCCTATCATAAACCTAAATCAAAGTTGGCCCTGACGGGTACTCCTGTCATAAACCTGAATCAAGGTTGGCCCTGACGGGCACTCCTGTCATAAACCTGAATCAAGGTTGGCCCTGACGGGCACTCCTGTCATAAACCTGAATCAAGGTTGGCCCTGACGGACACTCCTGTCATAAACCTAATTATTTCCGCAACTATCTATTAAAACATACAAAAATAAGAAAGTAAGTATTGAAAAATACTACTTGATTTAAAGAGGAGCTGAAAAATTGGAGAACCTAAGAGATATCAGAAATATTATAGACGACTGTGATAAAAGGCTGGTAGAAGTATTTGAACAGCGGTTAAAAGCCGTCCTAGATGTTATAGAATATAAAAGGGAGAACAAATTGCCCATATTTCAACCTGAAAGAGAACAAGACGTCCTTAAAAAGGTTAATTCATATTTAAAACATGATGAATTTTTCGGGGAACTGGAACTGCTGTACAACCAAATATTGAAAATCAGCAAAAAACTGCAATCAAGATATTTGTTTCCTTTTAATATCGTGCTTATCGGTTTCATGGGAAGCGGTAAAACCTCCGTGGGTACCGAACTTTCAACCTTATTAGAAATGAATTATATAGACACGGATGATAAAATCGTAGAAAATTTCGGAATATCTA
>CAYOGD010000073.1:0-6717 GCA_964403395.1 uncultured Alkaliphilus sp. | reverse complement strand
TGGGGTTTTCTATGAATTTTTCAATATACATGGAACCATCGTTAAATGCTGCAATAGCTTCTGATTTAGCTATGTTAAATCTATCAATAAACTTCTCTTCATTATAGACAATTCTCATACCCCTGCCCCCGCCGCCATTAGCGGCCTTAATCATAACCGGAAATCCGATTTTTTTAGCCGTATCAAGCGCCTCCAAGGCTTCACTTGTGGTATTTTCAGAGCCCGGTACAATGGGTACTCCTGCCTCCGCCATTATCTTTCTCGCTTCAGATTTATTTCCCATTTTCTCTATATGTTCTTTTTTAGGACCGATAAATTTTATGCCGTTCTCCGCACATGCTTCCGGCAGCCTCGAATCTTCGGCAATAAATCCATATCCCGGATGTACAGCCTCACATTTTGTAACCAAAGCCGCACTCATTATGTTATCTATATTTAAATAGCTTTTCCCCGGCGGAGCAGGCCCTATACAGAGCGCTTCGTCCGCTATATGTACATGAATAGAATCCTCATCTATCTCTGAATACACAGCCACAGTTTTTATTCCCATTTCTTTACATGTTCTGATTATCCTGAGTGCTATTTCACCTCTGTTGGCAATGAGTATTTTTTTAAACATGACTCACCTCCTGATCAACATCAAAGGCTGCCCAAACTCTACTATACTCTCGTCTTCCACAAATATTTCTAAAACCTGCCCCTCACATTCACATTCAATCTCATTCATTATTTTCATGGCTTCTATAATACACAGAATCTGGCCTTTTTCCACCGTATCTCCTATGGTCACAAAAGAGGGTTCATCCGGACTAGGTGCCCTAAAAAATGTCCCTACTATGGGCGATTTTACAATAAAAGTATTCCCTGTACCGGCCAAATTTTTGCTATACTCCTCTTTATCAATTTTACCTTCAAACTCTAAAATACTGCTGTCTGCTATTCCTGTTAATATATTGCCGTTTCCTAAGCCATCTGTGATCATTCCTGACGTATTGCCTTCATCAGATGCCTTTTTTGATATCATTATCCTGAAATCGCTTTTCTCTATTTCTATTTTTTCTATATTCGTTTTATCCATCGTGATAATGAGGTCCTTAATATCCTTTATATCCATTGTATACCTCCTTACTTATGAACTATTGTTAGTACCTGGTGCTAGTAATTAATATTATCACATTATACCATATATACAAGCAATAGTGCAATATTTTAAATATTGTCAATATACACCCGTATCCTGAGAAACTTTTTTATAAATTCACTGAATACGGCCTTTTCCTGATGTATAATGTGCTGAATTTACCTCGAGGTCATAAAAAATAATTTGAAAGGAGACAAATGTCATGGCGATTACAAAATTTAATGAAACCAGAAGTACATCTTGCAGATTTGTTACCGACATCGATGATGAAGGAAAAGAAAAGTATATGAGCAAATCTATCGCTAACTTTAAGACAGACGCCGATCTAGAGGATGTTAATGAAACAACACTTGCTATTGCTTCTCTTTATCCTTATAGCGTCAAGAGGATAATATTGACAGAACGTTCGGAACTGGAGGAAGCCTAAAGAACCTTCTTTTAGTATACGATTGCTCACAACGATATGGGAGATTTTTCATGACTCCCATGACGATTGATTTCAATGACTACTCGTCTAAAATAGAAAGGAGGAAAATATATGAATAAATATTTACGAATGGTCTTTAAAACAGCCCAGGATAAAAAAGTAACCATCAGGATCAGTGCCCCTAAAGAAAATTTAGCGCCGGCGGAAGTTAAAGATGTGATGGACCTCATTGTTGAAAATAACGTTATATATGCCGCTACCGGGGACTTGGTAGCTATCGATGGTGCCTTTGTAGTTGAAACTACTACAACAGAATTGAATTTAGACAGTTAATCCGGCGCAGGATATTAACAAACAGGGCGGACACACGGGTCCGCCCCTACTTTGTTTGCCGGGTATTATTCCCGGAATGCCGGTAATGATTCAATAGTGGTTTAACAATTGTTTGACGATAGTTCAGCAATCATTAAAGGAAAGGAGTGCAATACATTGAATATTAAAAATAAGTTAATACCTCTGATGCTCTTTGCAATAGCAATCTGTATAGCAGTATATTATTATATGATTTTTCCTTCGGTTGCAGCTTTCAGCGAAGGATTATCATCTGATTTGTGCAGTACCGATTATTGTCTGCCCTTACATTCAGTATCGATCTTTATCAGTTTCTTTACTGTATTCGTCGCCTTGGGTACTTTGCAAAATAAGATTTGTAATTTTATTAGAGCTAAAAAAACAGCCTTGATTCCGGACTTGATAAACAATGAAAATCCGGCTGAAAACAGAGGGATATGATCATGAATATCTTAATAAAAAACATCTGCTTGTTCATATTCATCTATTTCTTTTGTTTTATAGGTGCGTTTTCTAAGGATCTACTGGATACTTTTTTAAATAAGACATCAGACATACTGATTATTAAAATATTACTCTCTTCATTCTTCATATCCGTCATGATATACGGATTTTCGGAATGGGCCCTGTCCAGAATATCCTACAGAACTCTTACCGCCCTGTGTTATACATCGGGCCTTGTCAGTTTTGAGCTGTTTGCCAAGTATAACAATACGGAGGAATTTGTAAAACTGATTGAAAGATGTAAAGAGTTCAGGGAGTTTAACAAAAAACCGAAATAAATTACGATGGACGGATAAAACCGATGTAATCGAGCTGTAAAAACCGCAAGGGCGGCAAAACCAAGCCATAAAACAAGCCCGGGACCTCTGAAAAAGTCCCGGGCTTTGTGGTCAATCTTATTTAACCAAAGGCCCTGTCAGACTGTGTAAAAAAGCACTTTTCTTACTTTTTGTCATCCTGAGCAAATGCGAAGGATCTATATTTTGAACCATTCGAGGTTTTTCGCTATGCTCAGAATGATAATTATTACATATCCCGCCATTCCTGTGGTTTTTAGATCGCTTTTTCCACTACGGCCTTTATTTCCCCCAAAATCCTGATGTTCTCATCCAAACCCAGCCCATCGACAGTCAATGTGTTCTGTTTGGTTATACCGTTTATGGCACCGATACCAACTATGGCCTTCAAGAGTCTCTCCCCTGTCTTCACACTGTAAAGCAAATCTCTGTTAAAAAGTATAGACATAGCCGCAACCAGGGCATGGGCCCCCCAATTCGATACGCCGGCCAATATCAGATAATCAGTGGCAAATGAAGCAGCTATGATATCTCCATAGGGAACATTGGCGACCACGTACCGCTTTATCTTCCCCATTCCGATCTCATTACCTCCGTCACCGATACCGATTGTACATATACCCCGGTTTTTGGCCTCTTTGAACAAGGAATCCATACTCGGAACAAGACTACTTATACGCTCACCTGTCATGGAATACATCAGGCCGTCCGCTGTTTCACCAGGCCTTTCTATAGAAATTAAACAATCAGGTTTATATTTATTTAATAGAGTTTCATGAAAATTCGTTTCATCATGTTTATTGATTATCTCCAAAACTGTTTTTAGATCCATTAATTTGAGAGCAGTTTCAAGTATCCTCTTAGAATATATATCTGTGACTATAATTGCGTCTTTGCCCAGCGTCTCCAATGCACCGGCAATTGAAACAGCGCCTATGGGCCCATCAGTTTCTCCAAATGACTTGTCCTTGATCACAAATCCTGTGACAATTAAAACAGTATTTGCCTTTTTTAACGCCATAGCTGCCCCTTTGAGTTCACCGATTAAATTGACGCCTTCCATTCCTCTTCTACCCAAACCATATGTCAAAATTTTTTCCAGTCCTCTAAAATAATCCATGCTTAAGATTCCCCTTATAATCCTCGTTATCGAGTAAACGATATAATGTTATATAGATATCCGTATATTTAATAAAAATACTAGGATTTTTTATTGAAATGAGCTGTAGTAGTTATCCATGTACGAAACTGTGATCGAATGTATTTTTATTAAACAGGACTATATTCCAAAAAAGATAACACATTCTGCACCTGGAGTGCCGTGCCGTATACCAAACAATCCTCGTCTATATCAAAACGACAGGAATGAGCACCATGTACAATCCCCTTTTCAATATTTCCGCACCCCAATCTATAAAAAGCAGCGGGAGCCTCCTTTGCAAAATAAGAAAAATCCTCTCCTCCCAATCTTGGGCTTTTCAATATAGTTACATTATCCACACCTAAAATACCTTCCCCGCTGTTCCTTGCAATATCTACAATCTCGTCGGTATTCACAAGTGCTATATACCCTTCATTTATAATACATTCGGCTTTGCCTCCCATAGCTTCCGCAATTTGAGCCACAATGTCCTTTATTCTTTTTATCACTGATTCCCTGGTATCAAAATCCAAGGTCCTTATAGTCCCCTTTAATTCAACTCTATCCGCTATTATATTGCCCCGTGTCCCACCGCTTATGGTCCCGATTGTAACCACCGCGGAGTTTATAGGATCCACATTTCTGCTCACTATACTCTGTAAGGCTATAATTATTTGTCCCGCTATAACTATAGCATCTACCCCTTCATGGGGGCGTGCGGCATGGCAGCCTTTGCCGTGAACAATTATTTCGACACCATCCGTGTATGCGTTCGTCTGTCCGTATTTAATACCGATTTTGCCTACTTCTATTTCCGGCGATACATGTAATCCAAATACCGCATCCACCTTAGGATCTTCCATCACACCGTCTTCTATCATACGCTCGGCGCCGCCTACGGATTCTTCCGCCGGTTGAAAAAACAGCTTAACATTACCGCATAGATTATCTTCCATACCTTTAAGTATTCTGGCCGTTCCCAAGAGAATAGCCGTATGGGCATCATGCCCACAGGCATGCATTTTATCATCGATTGTAGACTTATATGTTGCATCTTTTTTGTCCTGGATCGGCAGGGCATCTATATCAGCTCTCAGGGCTACAGTTTTCCCTTCCCGTTTGCCGCGTATTATCCCCAAAACACCCGTATCCGCTATTCCTGTTTTATATTCAATCCCCAAATCTTCCAAATATTCGACAATTTTATCCCCTGTGCGAAATTCCTCCGTGCTGAGCTCCGGATTCATGTGAAAATCCCGCCTTATATTCACTATCCAATCTTTTATATCCTGTGCCCTAGTCAATATTTCATCATATTTTTTCATTATACGGTTGCACTCTCCTTTATAATCAATTTACCCTTATCCGCGTCCAACAGTGCATCCACCCCAAAAGGAAGTGTCACCTTGGGTTTGCAATGCCCCGCCTTTAGATTAAAAATAGTCGGTTTTCCGTAGGGTATTATGATATCTTCAAAAACTTCCATCAGATTTAAACTGTCACCATATATTTTAGATTCGCAATTGTTCCAATCTCCAAGAACAATGCCCGATGCATCATCGAATTTCCCTGCCAAGGCTATTTGGGTGAGCATTCTGTCTATCCTATATGGCTCCTCCGCAATCTCTTCTAAAAATAATATTTTTCCCCCGGTATCTATCTCATACCGCGTTCCCATTGTAGCCGATATCAAAGAAAGGTTTCCACCAATAATTATACCACAGGCCCTGCCCTTAACTAAAGTTTGTATTTTTATATCCTGAGGGTTTGGTATATATTCCATCGGTTTTGGCTCCATGATAGCCCTTAAAAATTCACCTCTGGTAAAATCATCCAGCTCTCCGGCAATATCCGAGGAAGCCATAGGGCCATGAAATGTCACCAACCCGCTGATCTGATTGATAGCTATGTGCAGAGCCGTAACATCACTATATCCCACGAATATTTTAGGGTTCGCCTTGATAATATCAAAATCTACTTTATCTAATATTCTGGTAGAACCGTATCCCCCTCTCAGGCATATGATCCCGTCGATGGTTTTATCGGCGAACATTTTATTCAGATCATCCGCTCTCAATTCATCTTTGCCCGCCAGATAACCATGGGAAGCAAAACAGCCGGGCGCTAACTCCACACTAAAGCCTAGGCCCTCCAACTCTTTTTTTGCCGATTTTACATTTTCTGCTGCCGTGGGACCTGATGTCGCTATTATACCTATCCTATCTCCTGCTCTCAATGCCTTTGGTTTGAGCATATTTACCTCTCCCTTAAACTGACTTATTATTCCGGCAAATAAACAGCCTGAATATTTAATGAAATTAATTAATATAACAGGACAAATTAATTAGGAGCTAAAGATAGCTCCTATAAATAATTTATGCTCAAAGTATTATATTCTTTACAAATATTCAGATATTACAACAGTAAACAAAATTACAATCTTATAAAATTCAATATAAGGTATCGTCCTCAGGCTTTTCAGTCCGCAACTTTAATCCACTTTGCAAATCAAAAGAGGATTCGAAGTCATTGAAAAAACCTTGATTCTACAAGAAATACTATAAATGCCATTCTAGGCGCAGCGAAGAGTCCCAGTTTTTAGCCACTCAGATTGACATAATCCGTCAGCAGTCTCGGAGGTTCACATATATTGTTTTATGTCCTATTCCAGCTTGGTCAGAGCCACATCACAATCCGTATCCTTTGTTTTATTCAAATGATAGGGGATTATTTCCCTCTCCAACAGATGGGCATAACTCTCCCTTTCGACAATAATATTGGCATTCCCTTCACTGATCAGCACCACCGCAGGCCTCGGCAATCTATTGTAGTTGCTCGACATGGAATAATTATATGC
>CAYOGD010000072.1:0-6879 GCA_964403395.1 uncultured Alkaliphilus sp. | reverse complement strand
ATTTCCTCCGGATAAAAAACCTTATCTAAGTCCTCAACGATTCTCTTGCGTATTATCTTTGGTATGTCTCCAAACTTCGGATTGATCGAATTAACGATCCCATCATCATTATAACTTATATCATAAAATGAAGGTATATATACTCCCCCTATTAGAGCAGCTTGCTTTAAGAATTCAGATTTATTATAATTTTTCTCTCTCATTTTTTCATATAAATCTATGATTTCCAAAATAACTTCCTCTGCTTCCCCCAGAACGGCTATATCAACAAAATCCGCTATAGGTTCACAATTATAGACACAGGGGCCCCCAACTATTATGATGGGTTCCTCCTCGTCTCGGTCTGCACTGTATATGGGGATTCCCGCCAAATTCAGCATATTCAATATATTAGTATAGCTTAATTCATATTGTAAGGTAAACCCGACAAAATCAAAATTTTTAATAGCTTGTCTACTTTCTAAAGCAAATAAGGGAATATTATTATCCCTCATCTGTTCTTCCATATCTACAGCTGGCGCAAATACTCTTTCACAAAAAATATTTTCCTGTTCATTTAACAGATGGTATAGGATTTGCATCCCTAAATGGCTCATTCCTATTTCATAAATATCAGGAAAACAAAATGCAAAGCGAACCATATTTTCCTTCACTATCTTATGCACACTGTTTAGCTCATTGCCTAAATATCTGGCAGGTTTTTCAACTCTATATAATAAATTGTCAATTTGCAGCCTTCTCATTGATTTTCTCCCTTCAAAAACTCATTTTTGGCTTTAAATCCGATAGGTTTGAAATAACAACCTACTGATTATTATCATAACATAAAAAAATGAAAAATATTTACCTGCTCCTACAAATTATTCACCTGCAATCAATTCCCTTAAAGTAATATTATCATCGTATTCAATAATAGCATCTATAATTTCACTTTCCGACAGGCTCCCTATAACCTTTCCCGTTGCATCTGTTACAGTTATTATACAATATTGTTCCAGTGTAAATTCATCAAATATATTTTTAATATCGACAAATTCCATGGCTATTATATGTTTCACATCCATAATGCCTTCATCAAATAGAGCCTTTTTGCTTAAAACTATTTTTTTTACGGACATGAAATCTATCTTTTCCTTCTCTTTTTTATTAGAAAAAAATATGTAGGCAGACAGAAAACTTATAAAAATATATTCTATATTATAAACTAACGATGCATATATTCCAATAACAAATAATAATATGCATATGCAATATCCCAATCTCACAACCATATATGTAGCCCTTTTAATCCCCAAATAGTTTCCCAAAATTCCCCTTGCAATTCTTCCTCCATCCAGCGGCAAAACCGGTATAAGATTGAACAAACCGACAACCATATTAGCTATTAAAAATAGCTGTATCATGTACCCTTTCTCAATATGAAACTTATCCATAATCAGGAGTGTAATAAAAATAAGTACAAAATTTGTTATGGGCCCTGCTGATGCAATAATTATTTCCTGTTTGGAATTTTCTTCAATATGTTCCTGAAACCTAGCTACTCCGCCAAAAATGAAAAACTTTATTTCAGAAATACCTATATCATAATAAGTGCTTACGTAACAGTGGGCCAATTCATGTATCAAAATGACAACAATAAATATCAATAACTGATCAAAACAATTAAAAAACATACTGAAAACCAGTATGATAAAAAATAAATAACTGACCCTTATTTGAATATTAAATATTTTACATAGCTTCATCTTATTAACTCCATATACTATAACTATTGAATACCTATGTTTATGTGTTTGATAGGATCGATGGGTTCATTGCAATACCAAATTTCCAGCAACAACTTTCCGGAAGAAAGGCCTATTGTCTGCCCCTGCTTCACTCTCTGATTTACATTCGAATGGTTAGTACCTACATACTTATATACGGACAATAATTCTCCCCTGTGCTTTATTATTATATAATTTCCAATCAATTTATTTGAACCTGTATCAATGATAACCCCATCGTCCACAGAATAAATATCCTGATCTGCATCGCTGCTGAAAATCAATCCTTTTGATATATTTGATGTCTCATCAATTTTTTCATCGAAATAAGTAGTTATCTCTCCATCGATGGGAGGTATGAACCTTTTAGCCGGTTTATTCTCTATTTTCATGGCTGTTATAACTTTGTCTCCAAATGCATGGATGTGGCCGGGCAATTTTTTAATACCCGTTAAATAAGTCTTTATATTAAAATCAGATTCTAATTTTATCTCTACAAAATCTAATATTTTTTTGGGCTGTTGAAAATTTGATATTTTAACTATCATTACTGCCATCAACAAGAAGGCTGAAATAATAATCCTGATAATCGTTTTTTTAAACCAATCATCATAGTTTTTAATATTAATAAAAGGGTTTCTCTTTTTAAATGCGCTATTAAACAAGCCCCTCCTGCTTCTTCGCGTAATCATATGCTATATCATCCTTTTTATTTTACTTTAGTATAATATATTGATTGCGCAATAGTTTTATTACTATAGATAAAAGAATTCAGCACGATGATGGACGAGCAAATAAACTTGAACTGCACCACAGGCACTCTTTTTTATATTCCTGTAAAGTAAATTAAAGTTGAAAAACCGTAACCGTAATGATGCTTTGAAAATCAATATTTAACGGGCAAGCTTTGCTTGCCCGTTTTTTTAAAATATCGATTTATATATACACAAAATATATGTAATTTATAATATATTAAAGACTGCGTTCCTTCATTTTCTTGATAGGAATATTAGCTACTAAAGCTGAAATATTTGAATTATTGCTTCCTCTTCTTGTTTTTGTTAATTTAATATCCAAACCCTCTTCATCTATTTCCATATAATCAGAAATAACTTTAATTATATCTCCTTTGACCATTTCTAAAAAACGAGGAGAACAATTTGTTCGGTCATGAACTAAAACTAACTTGAGCCTCTCTTTTGCTACATTTTTGCTTGTTCCGGAACCCCTATTAAAAAATCTTAAAAAATCCATATTCTTTCTCCCCTCCCCTTTATATTTATTTAGCTAAACCAAATATTTTCCTTAATCTGCTCATAAAACTTTCTTCGTTTTCCATATTTATAAAAGGAACATTTTCCCCAATAATCCTTCTGGTTATATTCTTAAACGCCTGTCCCGCCAATGCAGTTTGATTTGCAACCACCGGCTCCCCCCTATTAGCAGAAATCACTATTGCTTCATCATCGGGTACCACCCCTAATAAATCAATAGCTAAAATATCAATCATATCATCGATATCCATCATGTCCCCTCTTTTAACCATATCAATTCTGATACGATTAATAATCAAGATAGGATCCCTTACTTCGGAAGCCTCCAATAATCCTATGATTCTGTCCGCATCCCTTACCGCTGATATTTCCGGTGTTGTCACCACAATAGCACGATCCGCCCCCGCAATTGCATTTTTAAATCCCTGTTCTATACCGGCAGGGCAATCAATTAAAACATAATCAAAGTTCTCTTTCAATTCTAATGTAAGTTTTTGCATCTGTTCTATAGTAACGGCACTTTTATCCTTAGTTTGAGCCGCAGGCAATAAATATAATTCGCTATATCTTTTATCCTTTATTAAACCCTGTTTTAATCTGCAAACATTTTTAACTATATCAACAATATCATAAACAATCCTATTTTCTAGCCCCATGACCACATCTAAATTTCTAAGACCAATATCCGCATCTACCACAACAACCCTATATCCCAGTTCAGCCAACCCCGTTCCTATATTAGCGGTAGCTGTTGTTTTGCCAACACCCCCCTTTCCGGATGTTATTACAATGACTTCGCCCATAATCCTTCCTCCTATCTTATATATACTTTAACAATTTCATTATTGATTTAATATTTATTTCCTATTTAAATATGGTTCAATGTACACCATATGACCCTTCACCTTAGCCAATTCCGGGGTCTTTGGTTTCTCATAATGGCCATCCGGTGCCCTGGTTATAACATCCGAAATTCTCAGTTGTGTGGGTTCTAAATAGAATGCCGCTACGCAGGCATCCCTGTTCCCGTTCGAACCCGCATGTGCGACCCCACGCAGACTGCCCATGACAATAATGTTCCCATAGGCTGTTATATGTGCTCCTGGATTAACATCTCCCAAAATAACTACATTTCCATCATAATTTATATTTTGCCCCGACCTTATGGTACCTTGTATAAACTTTGTCCTGCCCTCTGTTATCCCGGTAAATACGGTATCCATCTGTTCATCCTTGTTCAAGGTATTTCTTTCATCTTGATCTAAAACATATATTTTATATCTTGTGGCCATAAATACTTCCAGCTCTTTTTTTTGTTCGGCAGTTAAGGTGTCGCAATATATATCAAAAATTTTAGCACCCTTGAAAAAATATTTTGCCCTTTCAATTTTATCAGCCAGCTGTTGTTTTATAGTTTCAAGGTCCTGCTGAGGCTTAATATAAATCAAAATTCCATTTTTAGTACCTTTAAATTCTATTATGTTCTCTTGAACCATGCTATTCCCTCCAGCAACATATTGCCCATATTAATAAATTCTCCACAAACTACATAATTCCTTCTTTACCCATCAAAAAACCGATAGACATTAATATCTATTTTTCTAAGTAAATCTACATTAACCAAGGTAACTAAGACTTAGTTAAGCTAAGTCCCGGTTTTTACGGCAATAATCTATTATCGATATTAAAATCCTCATTATCATCAGTTTCATTTAGGCCCATATATTCGGCTACAATTTCTCTAAATATAGGAGCCCCATAACTCCCCGAACCACCCTGCGGAATAAGGATCGCAATTGCAATCTGAGGGTCTTCATAGGGTGCAAAGCCCGTAAACCAGGTAAAACTATCATAATCCGGCTTGAACTGATCTATATCCTTATCCTTAATTTTAGGATTAATCTGCTTTATAGCCTCCCTCATAACAAAGGCTTCATCTATATATTTTGCACTATTCTTATTTGTACTTATTAATTGTATCATCTTCTCTTCTACTTGTTTTACCGTAATTCCAAATTTAGATAAATGCGTTTTTAAATATTCTACTTCATCTATAGAAGGGATTTTACCGGATTTTTGTGCCGTTCCTGTTTTAACTGCTACATTCACAGGTAATTTTTCAAAAGTCTGCCTGGTTGATCCTATAGTCGCGACTTGGTTCATACCGATTTTTACTATATCTAAATTATTATAATTCTTTAACTCAATTCTTTCTATTAATTCCGGAGGATACTCCTCAATTTTCTCATCTTCAGTTGATTTGGATTTGTTAACAATACCGACATCATATCTATATCCTCCGTTAGCCAAAATGGCCATAAAATTTGCCATCTGAATCGGAGTATATGCATGTTGACCCTGGCCAATAGCAAAGTTCATGGTATCGGCCACACCCCACTTTGCCTGATTAAAATAGCTATACTTGGCCGCATCCGTGTATATAGCCGCCTTTTCCTGCTTAATCCCTAATTCTACCATGCGCTTTTCAATGGTTGCTCTAGAGGGATTTTCTTCCGCCCAATTCACAATTTTCTCTATCGTATTTTTTAAACCCTCCGCATCCGGTGTAATCTTCTCCGGATCCAAATCCTCTACACTCATTTGACTGTTTAAATAATTGCTCAGCATCGCTTTAACCGTTGCAAGTTTTCTTTCTGAGCTGGGAACCCCTCCTGATCTTTCTCTCGGAATATCTATCTCTATGCCTGTACGATCATTCAATCCAAATTTTTTAGCATAATCTGTCAACACCTGGGAAGTCATATTGATTGGAAGGGGTTTCCCCGCTCCATAATCATATCCATTAGCTATAGAATAAAAATAATAGTTATTAGAATCTCTTATAGCCTCAATTAAGTTTTGGTAACCCATGGTCCTTCTGCTCTGGTTCCATAACCAGTTACCAAAAGAATGCCCTCCAATTCTTATAAAACCCTTATCCAAAATTCTATAATTGGGATTGAGCCCCTGCTCCAGAGCAGTGACAGCAACAAGCATTTTAAAAGTGGAGCCGGGTTCTACTGCCGTACTCAGAGCCATGTTCAACAGGGGCCTAGGCGATAACATATCTCTTTCATTTTCCGGCATCAGGCTCTGCCAGTCCGATGAACTTATCCCGGTAGCAAAAAGATTAGGATCATAAGCCGGATAACTGACTAATGCTAAAATCTTGCCGGTTTTAACATCTGTCACCACAACAGCACCCGATTTTGCATTTGCCATAACTCCCCTGGTGCTGGTGCCTGAAAAATCGTTTTTCCCCCACCTGGTTTCATAAATTCCGCCGGTTTGAATGGCCTCTAAAACATCTTTTAGCACTTCCTCCGTTTTTTTCTGCAAATTTGCATCTATCGTCAAATACAGGGTCCCCCCGGGCACCGGTTCCTCTTTTTCCAAAACCTCTACTAATCTGCCCCTAGAATCTACAATTACTTTCTGATACCCGTCTATTCCCTTCAATGTCTCTTCAAATTTATGTTCAAGACCCGTCTTGCCTATAATATCATCGGACAAGTATTTTAGTTCCTTAATATATTTATCTATTTCATGTTGCTGTGCAATCTTGCCTAAATTCCCTAATATATGAGCAGCCGACTCCCCTTCCGGATAATATCTGATTGATTCGACGACTATACTTATCCCCGGTAATTCTAAGATGCCCTCTTCTATCTTAGCTACGGACTGCGGTGAAATATCCTGTGCTATCTTTACCGGATTATACTGTAAATAACCGCTGCTTCTTATTTGTTGACGTACTACCATTATTTTTCTAGCCTCTTCAGGGGAATAATCATCAGATATTTCATAATCTTCCCTGAGCCTGTTAAATGCATCTATAG
>CAYOGD010000071.1:0-6986 GCA_964403395.1 uncultured Alkaliphilus sp. | reverse complement strand
CGATATGATAATTTCCTCCGATACGGATTTATTGCTTATACCCAAGGAGCTGCCCATTTTTATATCATGATCGGTCAAAGAATATTCTAACCCTTTTAAAGTAACCCCTTTTGCATCCCCACCGATAGGTATGATGGAAACAATTTCCCCCATCCGGCATTTCATTTTTAAAGCGTCACTGACTATGGTGATATAATTTATCTCATCCATAACAACTGCGTCGATACCCAGCTTGTGTATTTTATATAATAACATTATGTTACTCAGGCTGTGATCCAAACGTGAGCCTATAGCACCCATGATGATTATTTTATCCGGATTTTGTTTTAAAGCAAATTCTACAGCCAACTCCGTATCTGTCATATCTTTTTTTATCGGGAACCTTTGAATACTGATACTATTCCTTTTTGCCCACCCCAAAGTTTTTTTGTCGATGGAATCAAGATCACCTACCAATAGATCCGGACAGACATTTAAATCCATCAGATATTTGGCCGCCCCATCTGCGCAAATAATATAATCACTGCTTTTAATCACATATTTTAAAAAGTTTATATTTTTAATTTCACCATTTGCTACTATTACTACTTTCATATTATTTTCATCCTCTGATCTACAACAAATAAATACTTGATAAAGCCGAACTGCATAATAAAATATTTTATCTATACACTTGCTTTAAACTGTTCCACTGCCCGTTTAACGTTTCCACTGTTGAATATGGCAGAACCGGCAACAATTATATCAGCACCTGCCCTGACAATTTCCTTAACGTTATCTGTTTTGATACCCCCATCTACTTGAATATCAATATCAAGATCCCTTTCATCTATCATCTTCCTCAGAGCACTTATCTTAGACAGGCTGAATTCTATAAAATCCTGTCCTCCGAACCCGGGATTGACAGTCATTAAAAGTACCATATCTAAATCCTCCAATATATACTCCAGTACATTCAGAGGTGTAGCAGGATTTAATGCAACAGCCGCTTTTACACCGTGTTCTTTTATAAGTTGTATGGTCCTGTGTAAATGAGGACAGGTTTCACTATGGACGGATATGATATGAGCGCCTGCATCTACAAACTGAGGAATATATTTATCAGGATTTTCGATCATTAAATGTACATCTAGAGGAAGTTTGGTTTTGCCCTTTAAACTCTTTACTACAAGAGGGCCTATTGTAATATTAGGCACAAAATGCCCATCCATTACATCTATGTGAAGCATATCACATCCTGCTTCTTCTACCATCTTTATATCTTCCAACAGGTTAGAAAAATCTGCCGACAATATTGACGGAGCTAATTTCATTATTTCAATACCTCCTACCTTTTTTAATTTCGTCAATCAATTGGATATAACTATTATACCTTTGTTGCGAAATTTTCCCCAGTTTTACGGCCTCTTTGATACCGCAGCCGGGTTCATTTATATGTTTACAGGAATTAAATCTACATGTGTCTACATAAGGCGTAAATTCCGGAAAATAATAATACAAACTTTCTTCATCCATAAGATCAATAGCTAAGGAACTGAAACCCGGGGTATCCACAACCCAACTATTCTTTCCGATATTTATGAGTTCTACATGTCTTGTAGTATGTTTGCCCCTCCCGGTTTTCAAGCTTACATCTTTTGTTTTTAATTGTAAACTTGGGCAAATGCAATTTAATAAGGTAGATTTTCCAGCCCCGGAGGGCCCGGCAAATACTGTGGTCTTATTTTTGAGCTCTTTGCTTAAATCGCTTATACCTTCACCCAGTATACCGCTGGTTAATATCACTTTATAACCGGCAGCAGTATAAATATCAACCATTTCCTTGTAATCACTTTCATCTAATAGATCAACCTTGTTGAAACATATGACTATTTTTAATCTTTGGCTTTCCGCTAAAACCAAAAACCTATCTAAAAGAGAAAAACAGGGATCGGGCCGGGTAACGGCAAACACAACCACAACTTGGTCAACATTGGAGACAGAAGGCCTGATCAATTCATTTTGTCGAACTTCTATTTCTTCAATGACACCTTTTCTGTTTTCATTATCTAAGATGTCTATTTTGACATAATCCCCAATTACAGGGATGATCTTCTTTTTTCTAAAGAGCCCCCGGGGTTTACATTCAAATATTTCGCCCTCTACATCAACATAATAAAAGCCGCCGATTCCCTTTATCAACCTACCCCTATACATCAAATTCCTCCCTAAAAATCTATTACCCTTGTTTCTAACAATTTCCTGTTGACATATATCTTATATCCATGGCGTCCCGATTCGGTTAAATATATCTTTACATCACTGCCTTCTTCTTCTATATCATGTTTTTTATTATACACCCTTTTGGTTCTGTCGCCATCCACCTGTTCTATTGCGATATCGACAACGCCACTATAGTCGCTTAAATCGATCATGATAGATTGTGTCGACATCTCGGATTGGCCGGACTGCTCATCTTCATCTCCATTTTCATCCGGTACCTCCATCTGTTCCGGTGAATCGCTGCCCTTACTGATAACTAAATCGACAACAGACCCTATGCTGACTTCTTTATTTTCAGAAATGCTCTGCTCAATGACATATCCTCTCACGTATATATCACTATGTTTTTCTGTAGTGCCCCCTACTTCTAATTTGTTCCGTACAATTATATCCTTGGCTTCCTCTAAGGTTCTTCCCACCAATGCCGGCATAGACACGGTTTCGGGCTTTAAACCCTTGCTGACTACATAATCAACCTCAGTACCTTGCGGTACCTTCTCCCCACCCTTAGGGTCCTGACTTATAATGGTGCCCACAGACAATTCACTGAAGTCCTCATCGACTGTTCCCGGTTCCAAACCTTCCCTGTTCAATAATTCTATAGCATCCATAACATTTTCGTAAACCAAATGCGGAACAATAGCCAACTTACTGCCTTTGCTGACTGTCACCTTAACTATAGTATTCTTTCTCACTACCATCCCTTCCCCGATATCCTGTTTGATTATTTCATCCTTCGGTATGGTATCATCATTTATCGAGCTCACATTTAACCTGAGCCCTCTTTCTTCCGCCTCTTTTTCAGCATCTTGAATACTGAGGCCTATGAATTTTGGTACCTCTACATCTTCCACCTTAAAAAAATTAGCCAGATGAAGAATCACAAATGTGAATAATAGAGCGGCCACCAAGGCGGCTGTGACAGCAGAGCCTATTAAAAACTTACGTCTTTTATTTCCCTTTGGAGGCTTATTTTCTATATCCGGATCACCATCACTGTCGATCAATTCATTTATCTCATCGACAGTAACGGAAGGAATAACCTGTGTAGGAGAATCCTCTATTTCCAAGGTATTATCTATATTGCCCAATCCTATATTGCTCTTTACCTTATATAAATCTTCTATTAAGTCCGCAGCATTAGCATATCTGGCTGATTGCTCCTTCTGAATCAACTTCATAATTACGGACTCTAAATCCTTTGGAATAGAAGGATTATATTTAGAAGGTGGTTCCGGCCTCTCTTGAATATGCTTTAATGCAACCGTAACCGGGGCATCACCATCAAAGGGCAGCCGGCCGGTACTCATTTCGTACATGACGATACCCAGAGAATACAGATCCGATTTTTCATCGGTATAGCCACCCCTGGCCTGTTCCGGGGCAAAGTAATGAACAGAACCTATTATGCTCCCGGTATTGATAATAGTAGACGATGTAGCGGCCAAAGCGATTCCGAAGTCTGTAACCTTAGCTCTTCCGTCTTCTGTTATTAAAATGTTATGAGGTTTGATGTCCCGGTGAACAATATGATTAGAATGAGCATGTTTTAGCGCCAGGGCAATTTGCCTTGCAAATTCTAATGTTTCATCCGCAGAGAACTTTCCTTTTTCTCTGATCAATTGTTTTAAGGTTTTACCCTCCACATATTCCATAACGATATAATAAATATTGTCCTCCTCCCCAACATCATATATATTAACTATATTGGGATGGGACAGACTGGCCGCAGCCTGGGATTCCTTTCTGAATTTATCTAATAAATCCTTATCATTGATAAATTCCTGCCTCAGTATTTTAATTGCAACATGACGATTTAACAGTTGACATTTAGCCTTATATACTAAGGCCATCCCTCCCCCACCTATTTTTTCAACAATTTCATATCTGTTACTCAATATCTTACCAATCATGTATTCACCTGCTTTCTATGTCTTCTTTATTATATTTTGCAACCAATATGGTAATGTTATCATACCCGCCCCTTTTGTTTGCAATCGATACCAACTTTTCACACGTTTCATTGCTATCTTTCGTCTCTGATACAACTTTTTTAATTTCACATTCGTCTACGAAATTACTCAAACCGTCGGTACATAAAATTAATATATCTGTCGGTAAAAAACCGGTCGTGAAAATATCAACCTTTATATTTTTATCCGTTCCCAAGGCCCTGGTAACAATATTTTTCCATGGATACCTTATTGCCTCGGCCTCGGTGATGTTTCCATTTCTGACTAATTCTGCAACCAGAGAGTGATCTAAAGTTATTTGCTTTATGCAATTATCCCTTATAATATAAGCCCTGCTATCCCCTACATGCCCTATATAGAGAATAGAATTGATTTTTAATGCCAGCGTAGTAGTTGTCCCCATTCCGTCACAGAATAAATTTTCTTGGGCATGTGTATATATATTTTCATTTGCCTTATTAAAGGCCTCATATATGATTCCCTTGATCAATTGTTCCTCCATATTGGTAGAGATATATTTAACGATATGATTCTTGATGCTGTCAACAGCGAGAAGACTGGCAACCTCTCCCGCGTTATGGCCTCCCAAACCGTCGGCTACAATAAACAGATTATAATCCTCTTCTAAAACGCAATAACTGTCCTCATTTATATCTCTAACCCTTCCAACATGCGAGATAGCCCCTATATCCATTCTCTTCCCCCCTCTTATGTGAATTCTTGTTACTTATATTATTTTAATCATTTTTATCGCTTTTGTAAATATTTTCTTCGAAGTTGCCCACAGGCCGCATCGACATCTGCACCCATTTCTCTCCTTATAGTGGCCTCTATTCCCGACTCCCTTAATACCTGTTGAAATTTTCTTATATCTTCTATGTCAGGTTTTTTGTATTCCTTTCCCTCCACGGTATTTACAGGTATTAAATTTACATAACAGAGTATGCCTTTTAACAGATTGGATAACTCCTTGGCATGGGCCACATCATCATTGATGCCCCTTATCAGAGCATATTCAAAGCTCACCCTGCGATTTGTCCTGTCAATATAATATTTACAGCTTTCTATCAATTCCCTGATAGAATATTTTTTAGCTATGGGCATAATCTGTTTTCTCAATGCATCATTAGGAGCATGAAGTGATACCGCCAAATTAATAGGTATCCGCAAATCCGCCAGGGCTTTAATTTGTGGAACTAAACCCGAAGTTGAAAGTGTGATATGCCTATTGCCTATATTTAAACCATCATCATCATTTACTATTTTAATAAACTTTATGGTTTCATCAAAATTATTCAGTGGCTCTCCGCTTCCCATCAATACTATATTGGAAATTCTTTCACCCATGTCTTTTTGCATAGTTAATACCTGATCCACCATCTCCCCCGCCCTCAGGTTTCTAACTAAACCTTTTAATGTGGATGCACAAAAAGTACAACCCATGGCGCATCCTACCTGTGTAGAGATACACGCCGTTAGCCCATGATGATATTTCATAACTACACCTTCTATTATATTATAATCATCCAATAAAAATAAGTATTTTGTTGTCCCGTCTATATCAGAAACCAGTTTTTCCTTTATTTCTATATCTGTAATATAGGCACAATCTTTTAATTTTCCGCGTAGAGACTTCGATAAATTTGTCATTTTATCGAAATCTTTGATTCCTTTATTTATCCATTGAAATATTTGTTTCCCTCTAAAGCTTTTTTCATCCATGCCGACTAAAAATTCTTCAATATCTATGAGGGTCGAGCCCAATAAATCCTTTTTTCTCATAATTAACCTCCCGGGTCTTCTACCTGATGCGCTCCAGCTTTGAAATAAAAAATCCATCCGCATTATGTACATTGGGATAAAGTTGAATCATATTTTTAGGATGCTCCCCAAAAACAAAATCTTTATATTTATCTCCGATATCGCTCAAGGTATAATTCGAGTTATTAACTAAAAACTTCCGCACAATATCTTCATTTTCTTCGGGATTTATGGTACAAGTACTATATACCAATACCCCACCTGATTTTACATACCTTGACGCATTTTTAAGTATATCATATTGCAAGGCCGTAATGGACCTTATATCACTATATTGTTTTCGATATTTTATCTCGGGTTTCCTGCGAATAATGCCCAGCCCGGAGCAAGGTACATCTACCAATACTTTATCGGCCTTATTTAACATATTTTTATCCAAAACACTTCCGTCAAATTTTTCCGTCCTTATTATTGATATGCCCAACCTTTTAGCATTTCTCTCGATAAGCTCCAGTTTGTGATCATAAATATCCCTGGCAATTATGTCCCCTCTATTATTCATCAACTGAGCTATATGGGTGGCCTTCCCTCCCGGAGCACTGCACACGTCTATTACAAAATCCCCTTCCTTGGGATCTAATATTTTAGTAACCAGCATAGATCCTAGATCCTGTACTTGAATATATCCTCTTTTATATAAATCGGATTGCTCTATACTATGCAGCCCCTTAACAATAACCGCTTCCTCTATAAATGAATTTTGTTCTATAGTATAGCCCTCATCGATAAAAAGCTTGATACAATCCTCTACAGTTATCTTCAATGTATTTATGCGCACATATAAATCCGGCACGGCATTATTAGCCTTTAGGAGCCCCTCTGTAAAGTCTTCATCAAAATTGTTTAAAAACATTTTAACTAACCATTGGGGATGTGAATATTTTATCGATAGGTATTCGGTAATATTTTTATCGGGGCTTGGGGGTTTAA
>CAYOGD010000070.1:0-7138 GCA_964403395.1 uncultured Alkaliphilus sp. | reverse complement strand
TCTCTCCTCCTTCGTATATTCGATGACTTTACAATCGATTTTACCGTCTATCAAACCTATATTTAATATCTGATTTTTTTCTATTTGGTCTATAGATTTAATTACTGTTTCATTTTCGTCCCTTACTATGGAATATCCCCTGGAAAATATGGATAGAGGGCTCAATGCATTCAGCCGCTCACCTATATGCATAAGGTGTTTCTCCTTAAATTCTTTCTTAGTTTTTAGCGATCTGCTTAATTTCTGTACCAAATCATCTATATATTGCTGTTTTTCGTATATAGGATTCAGAGGATATTTAAAAAAGTGATTGTTTTTGATCAAAGATAGCTCCTGCTCCAATGTATTAGTTTTAACGTCGATAGAATATAATAATCTCTTTTCTACGGAATTCATATATTCCTTTATCTCTATAATATTGGGCACGACCAGTTCTGCGGCTGCAGACGGAGTGGCCGCCCGTAAGTCCGCAACAAAATCTGCGATTGTAAAATCCGTTTCGTGTCCTACCGCAGATACTATGGGAATATGGCTATTAAAAATGGCTCTGGCTACTTCTTCTTCATTGAAGGCCCATAATTCCTCTATAGAGCCCCCACCCCTACCGACAATTGCAACATCGATATCTGAGAAATCATTGCACATTTTTATAGCATCAATGATCGACGGCACTGCAGTCTCACCCTGTACCGCAACGGGGAAAATATATAGTTCTACTTTAGGAAATCTTCGAAGTATGATAGAAATAATATCCCTGACGGCTGCTCCTGTGGGAGATGTGATGACGGCAATTTTCTTTGGGATATAAGGGATAGGTTTTTTATGTTTAGCATCAAAAATACCTTCCTTCTCCAGCCGTTCTTTTAATTGCTGATAAGCCATGTAGAGAGCACCTATGCCTGCCGGTTCCATTTCACTGACATATAATTGATACTGTCCTCCCCGTTCATATATGGATATATACCCCTTGCAGATTAAATTCATACCATTTTCAGGAATAAATTTCAATCTCTCGCAATTTGACCTGAACATGACACAGCTGATTCTGCTGTTCTTATCTTTCAGGGTGAAATACATGTGTCCGCTGCTATGGGGGTTATAGTTCGAAATTTCACCTTTTACGTGTATATGTGCCAAAATCGGATCACTGGCCAGGATTCTTTTTATATATTGATTTACTTCCGAAACAGAGAGAGCTCTAATTTGCATACGGTTTACCTTCCTTTAAATTAACTTGTTGTGGCGGTATATGCTATGTGTATGGATATTTTGTGCCGGGATATGCGATGTATTCGGACATTTAATAAAAAATACACATGATTACGGTTTCGCCCATGGATAACTCTTACAGCCCTATTCGTTTTCCTTTAAACCTTCTTTTTTTATATAACTATCCAAAATACCATTGATAAAAGGCGGTGATTCATCGGAACAATATATTTTAGATAATTCAACAGCCTCATTGATCGATACCTTATAAGGTATATCATCCATATATAAAATCTCGGAGAGGGCAAGCCTCAGAATTGCCAAATCAACATTTGCAATACGATCGAATTTCCATCCCCTGGAATAATCTTCAATAATTTTATCTATATTCGATATATTATCTACAGTCTTGGTGATCACATTATAAATATATTCATTCTGCCTTTCATTGATGTTCTCTTCCTCGAGATGATATTCCATTCTGTTCAAATCAAAATCGTTATTCATATGCATATCGAACAAAACCTTCATGCATAATTCTCTGGCCAATTTTCTGCTCATATTTTCACCTCTTTGTAGTCCCTCACTACACACTATTATATAGTATATATTGTGACATGTAACTAAATATTTAAAAGTATAATGACGAGATTCCCCGCCGGTGCCCGGTAAAAAGACCAAAAGACTATGTGTCAGATGAACTGCACCCTGAAAGACCATGGTGTCTGATACCAGGCCAAAAAGACCACGGTGTCAGGTACAGTGGTTCCTTTCAGTAGGAAAAGACCATGGTACCAGGTGGACTGCATCTTGAAAGACCATGGTGCCTGATACCAGGCCATGGGGGACTGGTACCGTGGTTTGCGCTTTTAAAACCATGGTACCTGTACCCGTGGCTTACATGGCTCGGTCCGGTTAAAAAGAACCACTATACCTGACCCCATGGTTTTTCTTTGGTATCTGTACCCGTGGCTTGCATGGCTCGGCCCAGCTTATTGCATAAGTCACTGTGTCGATTTTCAAAAAGAACCACTGTACCTGACCCCATGGTTTTTTTCACATAAATTAACCCTCTGCTTATAGAGGGTTAACTAAAATATTTTTATTTTAATTACTTTTTCTCTTCCTGTTCTGTATTTTCCTCAGGAAAATGTACGCCTTGAACATGTATATTTACTTCATTAACTCCGATACCGGTCATTGTTTCTATGGATTTTTTAACACTCTCTTGAATTTCCCAGGCCACATCGGGAATTTTTGTCCCATATTCAACAATAATATATAGATCTATGATGGCAATTTTCTCTTTTACTTCTACTTTTACTCCCTTAGAGAGGTTCTTTTTGCCGAGTACTTCCGCAATTTCGCCTGCAAACCCCCCACTCATCCCGGCCACGCCTTTAACGTCAATAGCGGCTAATCCTGCGATTGTTGCCACAACATCATCTACAATTTTAACTTCTCCATAATCTAAATTTTCAGTCATATCCATTCCTTCACCCCCTGAATGTCAATTTGATTAATCTATTATATCAAATCTAAAACCTATTGACAAACAGTTCTCTATGACCTGACCCAAATCGGAAATGAGAAGCGAGAAGTTATATGTTGGAATAACCTCCGATAAGGCGGGTCAAATACTCTGTTTTATTTATTTTCTATTCATAATAATAATATCATCCATTGCGATATCTGTCTCCCTTTTTACAATATCGACTATTTGAGCGACATCCTTTTCCGTTAGTTTTTCGCTGTTTACAACAATATTTATGGACTGATCGCTCAAATAAACTATTGCATCGTCAAATCCTTTTGCCACAATCATGCTTTCTACAAATGTTTCTTTTTCCGTATTTGTAATCGTATTTAATTTAATATTCAATGCTTCGGCCCGCATCTCTTCATTAGTATTCCTATCATTTATTATATTATTTAGAGAGGTAACCATTTCACCTCTTCTTTTATCCCTTTCTAATCTGCTTTCGATAAAGTACGAACTGCTCTTCATCAATTTTTTGCTTGTAACCGTTTCAACAATCCCTGCATCCGAGGCTTCGGCCAATTCTGTAATTTCGTTGCTGCTTCTGCTGTCAACAATTGCGATATCATCCAGTTTATCTTCCTCACCAACCTCTATATCACCCTTGGCTTCCTGCATTGAATCATCCTGAACAACATCCTTTTCCGCAACATCTTCGATTACATCCTCACCAAATACGGCTTTCTCGTCCAATAAATTGTCAAGTTCTCCGCTTTCCTTCATCATGGTCAATTCGTACTTTTCAAGTTCGCTGGAAGTTTCAAGGAGTGCCTGTTGATTCAGGCTATAATTGACATAACCTATAAGGCCCAACATCAGCACTAAAGAAACTATAGCAAAATTTTTTCTTGCCTTAGCTGTAAGTTTCATAATATATCCCTCCTAAAATTGTTTTAGATTATTTATGTATCTTTTTAAAGAACCACTATACCTGATCTTCTGATCCCCCATGGAGACTGATACCGGGTCATGGGGACTGGTACCGTGGTTTACGCTTTTAAAACCATGGTCCCTGTACCCGTAGCTTATATGGCACGGTCCGGTCTATTGCATAAGCCACTGTGCCGGTTTTCAAAAAGAACCACTGTACCTGACCCCATGGTCTTTTTAGTCTTTGGCATATACCTGGACCCGATCGCCTGAAACCTGGAGCACAGTTTTTACCGCATCGTAAAGCCGCATTTTTACTTCTATATCATCCGCACCCTCGGCTACAACGATTACACCCCTTATCTGGGGCTTTATCTCCTTTAACACAAGGGGTTTAGCGGTATTATCGTTTGAGATGACAATATTTTCAGTGAGATTTTGTGATTGAACAGTCCTGACACCTCCGCTCGCATCTTTTTCTTCCGAGGCATCTTCAGTTTTGACCGTGTTGGATGCCGGGATAATTTCAGAACTCATATCAAATGTGATCATAACCTCAACTTCACCCGCTCCGCTGATTTTTCCGAGTATCTGTTTCAACCTTTCTTCTATCACCGCCTCTTCTGTTTTAAGCATGTCATTTTCTTGAACAAGTGTATCTCCGCCGGTTTTTTTAAGACTGTTTTTTACATCCGAGGCCTTGCCGAAAAAATCACTTGTAAAGATTAAAGCTATGATAGCTATCGCCAATAACACCACAATATTCGCCACATATTTTCTTGATATGAGTTCTTTTAGAAAATTTTTGATATCTTCTAATTTCATGGCCTTCCCTCCCCACCTGATTGATTATTCTTGAGTATATGAATATTTACGTTATCCCTTGATATGTTGTACAAATTGCTGATATTTTCTTTTATCGAATCTGTTTCATTACTAACTAATATGCTACCGGCCTCTACAGTATTATTACTATTTTTTCTTATCGGTATATTTATTTGTATCGGTTTGATTGTCTTGTTTACGGGTTTCACATTTTCCGTTTTTTTCTCCAAAGTGATATCAAAATTTTTTATCGATCCGAATTCCGAGCTGCTACTATCATCATCAATTTCTATAGATACATCATTGACGGCATATTCCGTGTTTTGCTCGATATAATTCCGCAGTTGTTTGACGATTTCATTTTTATATAATCTTATAATAGCTTCATCATTGTCATATTGAACATTGCTCATTCTGTTTTGGGCGGTTGACAGTTCCAATTGATTAGATGCCCTCAGGATTCCCTCTTCAAAATCGACCTGCCCGCCTATGAATTTTGTCAAAGGTGTCAAAATCACCACTACAAGCAAAAATCCCATCACCACATCTATGTATCTTTTGTAATTCGAATTAGGTATCAATATCTCTATAAATGTTGTAAATATAATAACTGAAATTATTGTGACAACCCATTCGCTAATAAGAGTCACCATATCACCTACCTCATCATCATTGTAATATTGCTTGCACCGACTATAACGGTGATTGTAATAAAAAACATGATTGCCACAGATGACACGGTCGCAAGTATCAGGACTAACGAATTACCCATATGATTTAGGCAGTCCGCTAACCGGCTTTGTGCTATGGGCTCCACAATAGCGGAGGATAATTTATATATGGCTATCAGGGCGATAATTTTAACCATCGGAGCCAAACAGATCATAAAAATTATTATCAAACCCATCACTCCTATGCTGTTTTTCAGCAAGAGTGAATATCCTATGATGGTATCCATGGCATCCGATAAAAATTTTCCTGCAATGGGTATGAATCTCTCTGCTGCAAATTTGGCCGTTCTTATCGTAACGCCGTCCGCTGTGGATGCAGTTATCCCATGTATTGATATTATTCCGACAAATATGGTTAAAATAAAACCTAATATGAATACTGCCGATTGTTTCAGCAAACCTGAAAGTTTAATTATCTGCACCTTGGATGGAAGATTATTGATGACAGCTAAGATTGCCGAAAAAAATATCAGAGGCAGGACCACAGATTTTATTATGGTTCCTATAAAGCCTATGGAACCCAACAAAACCGGATGAAAAAAAGCTGAGGTTGTTATTCCGCCCATGGCAATCAATATTCCGAGCAAAATCGGCAAAAGTGCCTGCATAAATGCTGTCATAGTATCTATCGCATTTTTCCCTAAGCCGATGGCTATCGTAAAACTTTTGACGGCAATAGCAATGATAACCAAATAACATACATTGTAAGCAAGTTTTCCTACCACATCATTTTCAAATGCACTTTGAAGGTTAGCCAATATTGCATATATGGAGGCTAGGATTATTATTTGGCCTAGCACCTTCCAGTTAGCGATAACTTCTTTGAGAAAATATTTCATGGTTCCCTTGGTTATATCCTGCAGTGTTATAACCCCTTCGCCCTTGAATAGCTTGGTTATAAAGGTTTTTATATCAATTTTATGTATATATCCATCCAGATCATCATTTATACTGTCCACTATTTCCTGCAAATTGCCGATATTGAGCTTGTCTAGCTGTTCTACAACGAAACCTTCCGAAGTTATTGTGTCTACATTCGCTACTGTATCTTCAACCGCCCATGCAAATCCGGTGAAGGCCATATTCAGAAATATAATTATAATAAAATATATTTTGATGTTCTTCATTTTTTCACATCCTAAAGTGTTGGATAGTATATAGGCCATGGTCTTTTAGGGCACCATATTGATGATGAGGTCCATCAGGGAAACTAAAATCGGTACTGCCATCACCATGATGAGAATTTTACCCGCAAATTCGATTTTAGAAGCCATCACCCCTTCACCTGCATCCCTGCAAATTTGAGCGCCAAATTCCGCTATATAAGCGATTCCGACTATTTTTAATACTATGGTCAGATAAACGGAATCGATACTGATCTTGTTTGTCAAACTGCCCAGTATCTCTATCACGGATTGAATTCTGGGCACCATAAATAAAAATATAATTATTCCTGCAACCAAGCTGATATACATGCCTATTTCCGGCTTTTCATCCCTTATCAGGACAGATAGTATAGTTGCGATCAACCCTATTGCAACTACTTGAAAGATTTCCATTATACCACACCCTTAATTTCAGACACCATAAATAAAAATATAATTATTCCTGCAACCGGGCTCGGGCGGAATAAAAGTGCCACTGTACCTGACCTCCCGGTTCTTTGTGAGGACTTATACCGGGCCATGGGGACTGGTACCGTGGTTTGCGCTTTTAAAACCATGGTACCTGTACCCGTGGCTTGCATGGCTCTATCCGGTTTATTGTATAAGCCATTGCGTCGGCTTTAAAAAAACCACCGTACCTGACCCCCCGGTCTTTTCACTGTGCCGGCTTTCAAAAAGAACCACTGTACCTGACCCCCCGGTCTTTTTCAAAAAGAACCACTGTACCTGACCCCATGGTTTTTTTTAATATAGGTGAAACATTGTTTTAACCGTATCAAACAGGTCTGTAATCAGAT
>CAYOGD010000069.1:0-7220 GCA_964403395.1 uncultured Alkaliphilus sp. | reverse complement strand
TTCTTGAAATGCACGTTGATATAGAAGAGGGCAATGCTGCCGGGCTTAAAAATGGTGATTTGGTGGAGTTAATTGTAGATTGATTTTAAAAATAAAGGTTGGGGACGGGCAAGTTTTCTGTCTGTCCTCAATTAATTATACACCGGTTTGGGGGAAATAGGAGTGGATATAGCAAAATATATGGATCATGCTGTACTGAAACCTGAAACAACTGAAATAGAGGTCAAAAAGGCATGTGAAGAAGCAAAAAAATATGGCTTTTATTCCGTATGTGTGAATGGGACAAATGTTGCATTTGCGCATGAACAGTTAAAAGGGACCGATATAAAAGTAGCTGCTGTTATAGGGTTCCCCTTGGGGGCTGTTGCTTCGGAGGTTAAAGCCTTTGAAGCTAAAAATGTTATAGATAATGGTGCCGAAGAGATAGATATGGTGATCAACATCGGAGCGCTCAAGGAGGGTGCTACCGAAAGAGTTTTAAATGATATAGGATCCGTAATTGATGCTGCGAAGGGCCGGGCTATAGTCAAGGTGATAATCGAAACCTGTTTATTGACCCATAAGGAAAAGATATTGGCCTGCAAGTTAGCCAAAAAAGCGGGAGCCGACTTTGTTAAGACCTCCACCGGTTTCAACATAGGCGGTGCAATCGTAGAAGATGTAAGACTTATGAGGGAGGCCGTAGGCCCGGGAATGGGTATAAAGGCTTCCGGCGGTATCAGAGATTTTAAAACCGCTCTGGCCATGATAGAGGCGGGGGCTACAAGAATTGGTGCTAGTACATCGGTAGATATAGTTAAATTTAAACAATGATAAATGTACAATTATTATCTATACGGGGAGATGTTTGATATTAAAAAATCGTTTATGATCACAAGTTTTGTATTTATTATTTTGGGAACAATCATAGGTTTTATTATGATATCAAGTGGGGAGCAGTCTTTAAATATTACAAACTGGATAATAGAATCTAACATTTTAGAAAACGGGGACCTCGGGATAATAGAAGACATAACATTTGGTTTTAAAGGAAAATATAACGGTGTATTTAGAGAGATAATTTTAGAGAACACCTCAGGTATTGCCGGAATAAAGATAGCGGAAATTGTTGAAAACAAGGTATCGGAGTATAAAGAGGCGGAGGATGCAAAAAAAGGGGACAGCAATGTTTTTTTGATTGATAGAAAAAATGATGCTGTAACATTACAAATTTTTGCTCCGTCCAGAGATGAGAAAAAAACTTTTAGAATAGTATATACTGTAAAAAATGTTGTAAAAAAATATAATGATGTAGGGGAACTTTTTTATAAATTTTTGGGAAAGCAAAATAACACCCCTGTGGACTTTTTTTCTGCAAATATAATATTACCGCAAGAGGATGCAGATAATAATGTGAGGATATTTGCTCACGGGCCCTTAAATGGAAGGATATACAAAATAACGGACGACACCGTCAATCTTCAGGTAGAGAATGTGTCAAAAAATACATCCATAGAGGCAAGAATACTCTTTCCTAAACATTTCATACCTGCTTCACAAAACGTTATAAACAGGGATGCGTATTCAGATATTATGAATGAGGAGACCGGATTACAGGAAAAGGCGGAACAGGGCATAATCAAAAGAGAAACAAGGAAGGCTTTATTTAGAAATATTGTAATTGCATTATCAGTGGTTGAAATTTCCATATTTATTTTCTTTCTTATTAAATACCGCAGATTTAAAGATGTACATGAAGAATCAAGGTATTCAGAGATACCTGATGATAATACCCCCGCAGTAATAAGCTATATTGCCGGTGTTGCTATAAGTGGCGATACGGTAATTGCTACATTGCTGGACCTTTACAGAAAAGGATATATAAAGATTGATGATGGGGGAGAAATTAAAGAGAGAAAAAAAATATTGAGAGATTTTACTATAACTAAAACAAAGGAAGAAGATAATAATCTTTTAAGCCACGAAAAGCATTTTATCGGTTGGTTGATAGATGTTATGGGTGATGGAACCGCTGTAACAACCGGGGATATAAAAGACTACAGTAAAGAGGAAAGCCCCATGTTCACAAAACATCATAATAATTGGATTCGATTGATAAAGAAAGATGTCAATAATAAGGGGTATTTTGATAAAAGCACCAAAAAATATGGTCTGTTTCTGATCATGCTTTTCCCCTTAGGTTTAATATTATCTATAATATCCTTGACAAGCGAAAATATTTTAGGGTTACTTTTGATATTTACATCAATTTTGATGCTATTTCAGGGGATTATATTATTATCCAGAAAATCCGATTATGGGTATGTTCAATATAAAAAATGGATGGAGTTTAAAAAACACATGAAAAGGCTTAAAAAAGATAATTTGAAATATGATTTGGATAGATATCCAAGGGATATTTCCCTGATATATGGGCTGGCATTAGGCATGGATAATAGCATATTAAACAAGCTCAATATCGAAATACCTCATAGAGAGGATGCTTTTTCCTATGGTCATGGGTGGCTGTATTGGTATTTTATTTTTAACAGTGACAGAAGTAATGCATTCGGCAATAGTATAAATAATTCATTTGGAAATATCACCTCATCATCGGCAGGAATGGGTGGAGGATTCACCGGCGGTGGAGGTGGCGGAGCAGGAGGCGGCGGAGCAGGCGGATTTTAAATAAAAATACAATGGGGGGATTTGTATGATGAAGGCTTTGGTTATTTTAGGTAGCCCAAGAGCTAATATGAATACGGATACTTTGTTAAATGAAGTGATTAAAGGATTGCAGTCACAAAATGTAGAGGTAGAGAAAATAATGCTAGGCCGGTTGAAATTTGATCCCTGTATTGCATGTGACGCCTGTGCTAAGATAGGGCATTGTTATAAACAGGATGACTTGACAAGTATTTATGACAAGTTTAATAACTCTGATATTATAGTTGTCGGTTCGCCGATGTATTTTAATTCGGTAACGGCCATAACAAAGGCCATGGTCGATAGGTGCCAATCCTTTTGGTCCAGTAAATATAAATTAAATCAGTCTTCTATAGACAGAGATAGAAAAAGAAAGGGCATGTATGTAGGCGTGGGTGGACCAAAATATGCAAATCTGGAGAAAGCTTTTATCGGGGCTACAGTGGTGATGGAATTATTTTTTAAAGCGATCAACGCCGAATATATGTATAACATGTTTGTAGATAACACGGATGAAATATTTGTGGGTGAGCGCAAGGAGGTGCTCAAAGAGGCATATGAAATGGGTGTCAAACTTGCAAACTGAGGGAATCTTGAACTAGTCACTTCAAATATAACTGAGCATAGCGAAGAATCTGTGATATGTTTAAAATAATAGATTCCTTGCTTTGTTAAGGTGGCAATTTTTATATGATTCGCTGTTCCGACACATTTATTACACATTAAATCTGAACAATATAACGTCCCCATCTTTTATTACATATTCCTTGCCTTCTAATCTTATAAGGCCTTTTTCCTTGGCCGCAGCATTGCTTCCATACCTTACTAAGTCCTCGAAAGTAACAACTTCGGCACGTATAAATCCTTTTTCAAAATCTGTATGAATTTTACCTGCTGCTTCCGGGGCTCTAGTTCCTGTTTTGATTGTCCAGGCCCTTATTTCTCTTGATTCAGTGGTCAAAAAACTTATCAACCCTAGAAGAGAATAACAGGTCTGAATTAAGCGTTCCAGGCTTGACTGTTTTAGCCCCAATTCTTTCAAAAAAAATTGTCTTTCATCTTCGTCTAATTCAGTTATTTCGGCTTCGATTTTAGCGCAGATAACAACAACCTCGGCATTTTCACTTTTAGCAAATTTCTTCAGTGTTTGTACATGCGGGTTATTTGCTCCGTCATTTGCAACATCGTTTTCGGAAACATTTGCTACATAAATCACGGGTTTCAGGGATAGCAGATCAAAGGTTTTCAATATTTTACCCTCATCTTCGGTATAGTCCAAAATTCTAACAGATGTTCCCTTTTCTAATACATCCTTCAGTTTTCTTAAAAGTTCAAGTTCTGTTGCTAAATTCTTATCCCCTTTGAATAGTTTCTCAGTTTTTTCAATTCTTTTTTCAACCACTTCCAGGTCTGAGAAGATCAATTCAAGATTAACCGTTTCAATATCCCTTAGGGGGTCTATATTTTCGCTGACGTGGATAACATCAGGACTTTCAAAACATCTGACAACATGGACGATAGAAGACACCTCGCGAATATGGGACAAAAATTTATTTCCCAACCCTTCGCCTTTGTATGCATCTTTTACAAGACCTGCAATATCATAAAATTTAACTGTAGCAGGTGTCACTTTTTCAAACCCATATATGTTCTTTAAAGCATCTAATCTATGATCCGGCACAGGTACTATCCCGATGTTGGGCTCTATAGTACAAAAAGGATAGTTGGCCGATTCTACCCCTGCTCTTGTAATTGCATTAAACAATGTACTCTTTCCAACATTAGGTAAACCGATGATGCCCAGTCTCATTGAAATCTTCTCCCCTATATTAAATATATATTTTAATTGATGTTAAAAATAGGTACAATTAAAATTATACAATATTTCTTATTTATTGGCAATGAGTGAAAATTTTATAATTTAAATGAAATTTTTAAAATGGATTTATAAGGATATATAAAATAAAAAGTGAGATTTAATTATGTTAATCAATAGAAAATAGTGAAAAATATAGTTTAATAAAAAGAAATATAAGAGAGACAATATATACAGGAGGTGATACTTTGAAAAATAAAAGTATAATTTTAACAATCTGTATATTATTGCTCATACCCTTAATAGCAGGGTGCAGGCCGGCCCAAAGGCCGGAACCGCGTACAACGCCGGCCCCGAATCAACAGGGCATAGATAGGGATGGAGTTACGGATGGAAACAATATTCCGGGGACGGGTTTAGGAGAGCCCGGAGATAATAGAATGCCTACAGATGATAATAGGCCTATTATGGACAATAGAACTACAACAGATAATATGAGTGAGAGGGCCGATAGAATTGTAAGAGAGGTAGAAAACGTAAATGATGTTAGAAGGGCTGCGGTAGTTATTACAGAAGGTACTGCATTGGTGGGTATAGACCTAACTTCCGGGACTAAGGGTGAATTAAATAGCCAGATTAAACGGGATGTGGAAAATGCAGTTAAGAAGGCAGATAGAGATATAACCAGGGTCAGCGTAACCGCGGATCCCGACATATTCACAAGAATAAAAAACATCGCTGGAAATATAGGTGAAGGCCGCCCGTTAAGTGGATTCAGCACTGAAATAAAGGAAATTATGAGAAGGATAACACCGGGTGCATAAGATAATTTTTAGTTTGAGATAGCTTTAACTCCTATAAGATACGGAATTTTATTGTTATATTTGCGGTTGATATTCTTATAGACGAATATTTCGTGAATATATTTGAGATACACAAGTTTTTCATATGTTGTTTATCGGAATAAAAGTGCTAAAATTGCATATCGTCAAATGGGAGAAAAATGAATAAAGACGAAAGAAATTTGTCTTTATTCATTTTTTATTTGTTTTTGTTTGTCATTTTTTTTATTGGATCAGATTTATTTGAAAAAGTACAATTTCCGGCTTTCAAATACAGTTTAAGTGTAATATAATATAACATGTTAGTTTCAAAACGTAATCAAGCTCTTATGGAAGAAGGTGGTTTAATGAATCCGGTAGCTTTTAGAATTTTTGGGATAGAAGTTGCTTGGTACGGTATTTTGATCTCTTTAGGTATATTATTTGGGATCCTGGTAGCTACTCATAGAGCTAAAAAAGAAGGTCTATATGCTGATGTCATAATGGATTTGGCGCTGGTGGCGGTACCTGCCTCGGTTATCGGTTCCAGGGTATATTATATTTTATTCAGTTGGGAATTTTATAAACAAAATCCTAGGGAAATTTTTAATATAAGGCAGGGCGGGTTGGCTATACATGGTGCCATTATTGCAGGGGTATTAGTAGGGTATTTATTTTGCCGCCGCAAAAAGATTGGATTTTGGGTTCTTGCAGATATATGTGCTCCAAGTATTATATTAGGACAAGCTATCGGAAGGTGGGGTAATTTTATCAATCAAGAAGCACATGGTGGCCCTACTAATTTACCTTGGGGTATAGAGATTAACGGCATAAAGGTACATCCTACATTCTTATATGAATCATTATGGAATTTTGGGGTGTTTGGTTTTTTATTATATTATTATGATAAGAAAAAATATGACGGACAGGTATTTATTTTTTATTTAATTTTATATTCTATCGCCAGATATCTTATAGAAGGCTTAAGAACCGATAGTTTGATGTTGGGGCCTTTCAGGGTTGCACAGCTTATAAGCATATTTACTATTATAATTGCTGTTACTGTGGATTTAATCAAGGGAAGGCAAATCAGTTAAATATATAATTAAACCTCATGGGATATTGTATTTACGGTTAAGAAATACAGATATGTTGTATATAGACAAATACATACATAAAATTTGGTCTATATGATTAAAACGAGCAATTGGGAGAAAAAAACAGTAAATGTCTAATAATGCTACATTATTCAATTTAATTTTATTTGACAAACACTGTATATTTGAATAAAATTTGATTACAACTAATTTTATACGGAATTAAGCGAACCAAGAGATGGTAAAGATTGAGGTGGAAAAGATGCTGAAGAATGAAATTGAGCGCCTTCAAAACATGTTAAACAGTGCTATTGAGGGCAATCAAGACGAAAAATTCATATATGATTTAAGCATTGAACTTGACAAATTGATAGTGAGCTATTATAAGGAGATAGAATTAAAGGTTAGCTAGAAATACCGGCAACTGATAATTTTAGAAATTATATATAATAAAAAATTTAACTTAGGTGCATACCAAGATTAAATATTAAACGAATTATTAAAGAATTAACTATACTTAAAATTTAGATAGTTAATTACAAAATTAAAATTAAAATTAAAATTATACTAAAATATATTAGATAATTGATTGCAACTGCTACTATGTGGCAGTTTTTTTATTTTTTAAAAAATAATTTAAAATTTAGAAGGATTTTAGGAAAAATAATAGAATTAGTATGTAAAAGTGGTACAAAGTGGCATGTAGTGGGTTAAAGGTCCATAAGGATGGGATAAAAATGTTTATCGGAGAATATTGCCATTCGGTTGATGTCAAAGGAAGAGTGAGTATTCCGGCAAAAT
>CAYOGD010000068.1:0-7318 GCA_964403395.1 uncultured Alkaliphilus sp. | reverse complement strand
CGCCGGCATTCCGATTTCTGACCTCTGATAGGCGGACACACAGGTCCGCCCCTACAACATTACCGGAAATGCACCCGGATTCTGATGTCTGATTTCTAATCCGGTCCGCCGGCATTCCGATTTCTGACCTCTGATAGGCGGACACACGGGTCCGCCCCTACTCAGCTCCGGAACACCGGCCTCCGATTTCCGGCCTCCAAAACGTAGGGGTGGACCCATGTGTCCACCCAAAAAAGCCAAGGGGCCATACCCCTAAGCTTTTTGCCCCTCAGTCTTTTTTTCATTTCTTACCTGATTCTGCTGAGTAGGGAATTAAAGAAATTCCTTATCGCCTCTAAAATCCTCTGCAACAAAGATTTTACCTGTTCATTGTCTCTTAAGGTTTTATCTAATTTCTCGCCAATTCCCTTTAATTGGCTTTTTATCTCCTCCGTATTTAAATTTAACCTGTTTATTTTTTCCATCAGTTTAGAAATGCTATCGATCTGTTCTGCGTTTAAGTTGATATCTAAACGCCCCGCTATATCTATTATTATCTTCTTTATATCTTCCGGGCTTTTTGCCCCTTTCTCAACAACTTTTTCCTTGACCGATTTCACCAACTCAGTCGCCTTTTCTTTGCCTATCTGTTCTCCAAGTTCCCCTGTTTTGATGACTTCTTCATTGGCTGTTTTTTTCTGTTCCTCACTGATTTTCTTGCCCGAGGCCTGTTCAAAGGCCTTCAATATCCCCGTGAGCGCTCCTGTTCCCGAGACTGAAAATGGAGCCGCGGCAATGACTTTGGCATCTTTTACGCCGGCCGTAACTAGGGCATTCCTGTACATCTCTTTAGTCACCCAGGATATGTTATAGGTTTCAACATCAATTCCGGAACCTTCCCCTAAAACTTCAACATATGCGGATGATATGGTGATTTTGCCTATCTGTTCCTCGGGTGCTATGCCCTCTAAATATCTTCTTTCTTCCTCATTGGTCACCTCTATTATTTTCACTGTCCCCTCAGATACATTAAAGAGGTCTAAAATTTGATTTCTCTGTGTTTCATTTAAATTTTTGGCCAGAGTTACCACTATGGTATTATCTGCATATGCGAAGATATTGAACATGACAATAAAGATTAGCATTTTGATTATATATTTTATCAAATTTCTTTTTCCCATATATACACCTTCCCTACTTTGTCTATAATAAATTTAACCGATTTCTTCTGCTATGCAATATTCTGATAATAGTGATTACTTTAGTATTCCCGAAAGCAATACAAAATACTATATGATTATCTTACATCATAAACCGATATGTTAATACGCTTTAGCTAAATATACCATATGTTTGGCCTTTCTATCACAAAATGCACACTTGTCTCCTAAGTTTTCCTGCTCAAATGGGATACATCTTATAGTGACGCCTGTTTTATCTTTAATATTTTCTTCACACTCTGTTTCCCCGCACCACATTGCTTTTACAAAACCCAACCGTATATCCATAGCTTCTTCCATCTCATCAAATGTTTTTATTATATAAGTCCTTTCATCCCTCATGGTTTTAGCTTTATATAACAGATTATTATTTATATCCTGTAACAGTTTTTCGACAGCACTTTCTAAATCATCCAAGGAAACAGCCTTTTTTTCTAGTTCATCTCTTCTAAATAATATCGCCTGGTTTTTTTCCATATCTCTGGGGCCTATCTCTATCCTTATGGGAACACCTTTCATCTCCCATTCATTGAATTTCCAGCCGGGAGAATAGTTTTCCCGATCATCCAGCTCAGCTCTGAATTTATCCTTGAGTTGATCAAATATTTCCTGTGCCTTATCCAGTACCCCCTCTTTATGAGATGCTATCGGTACTATAACAACCTGAACAGGGGCCACTCCCGGAGGTAGCACCAGTCCTCTATTATCCCCATGAGTCATTATAATTCCCCCGATCAATCTTGTGGAAACACCCCAGGACGTATGATAGGGATATTTGAGTTCTCCGTCTCTATCTGAATAGGTTATATCAAATGCTTTTGTAAAATGCTGCCCTAAATTATGTGAGGTTCCGGCTTGCAGTGCCTTACCGTCATGCATCATGGCTTCCATAGTATAGGTGACATAGGCTCCGGCAAATTTTTCTCTTTCACTTTTTTTGCCCACCACAACGGGCATGGCGAGCAATCCTTCCGCGGTTTCCCTATAGATATCCAACATCTGCAGGGTTTCCGCCTCTGCCTCCTCATATGTCTCGTGTAAAGTATGCCCTTCCTGCCATAAAAACTCGGAAGTCCTCAAAAATGGCCTTGTGCTCATCTCCCAACGTACAACATTACACCATTGATTATATAAAAACGGTAAATCTCTATAGGATTTTAACCATCTTGAATACATTTCGCAGATAATAGTCTCCGATGTCGGCCTGATACAGAGCCGCTCTGCCAGTTCCTCGTCCCCGCCATGAGTAACCCAGGCTACCTCAGGGGCAAAACCTTCTACGTGATCCGCCTCTTTTTGTAACAGGCTTTCCGGTATGAGCAATGGGAAATAGCAATTTTTATGCCCGGTCTCCTTAAATTTTTTATCCATATAGCTCTGTATGTTTTCCCAGATAGCATAGCCATACGGTTTTATAACCATAAAACCTTTGACCGGTGCATAGTCAACCAAATCGGTCTTTTTTATGACATCTGTGTACCATTGTGAAAAATCCACCTCCATCGGTGTGATTTCTTCAACAAATTGTTTGTCTTTTTTTGACATGCTTATGTCTCCTTCCTGATTTTTATATATGTTTTTTAGGGCGGACACATAGGTCTGCCCCTACTCTATGCCGGATGTTGATCCACAGGGCAGACACATGGGTCTGCCCCTACTCTATGCCGGATGTTGATCCACAGGGCAGACACATGGGTCTGCCCCTACTCCGGAATACCGGCCTCCGTTTTCCGGCCTCTAATGGGCGGACACACGGGTCCGCCCCTACTGTGCCGAATGTTGTTCCGCAGGGCGGACACATAGGTCCGCCCCTACTCTATGCCGGATGTTAATTTATAGAGCAGACACATAGGTCCACCCCTACTTTTTGATTATGCTGACTATTGATTTAGCGGCTATTCCTTCACCGAGGCCTATAAAACCTAACCTCTCCGTAGTTGTAGCTTTAATGTTTATCTTATCAACCCCGGTATTTAAAGCCGATGCAATATTATTTCTCATCTCTCCAATATAAGGTGCCATTTTGGGCATCTGGGCGATGATAATGGTGTCCAGATTGTTAATAATATATCCCTTTGAGTTTATCAATGTGCCTACTTTGCGCAAAAGCTCCAGACTGTTTGCGTCCTTGTATTTTTTATCCGTATCCGGAAAATGCCTGCCTATATCTCCTAAGGCTGCCGCACCCAGTATGGAATCCTTGATAGCATGTAATAGAACATCTCCGTCCGAATGGCCTAATAGGCCCATTCCGTAAGGGATATTTACACCGCCGATTATTAACTTTCTGCCCTCTATCAGTCTATGTACATCATATCCTATTCCTACTCTCATCTTTTAATATTCTCCCTTTTCTTTAAAATTCCTTCACCCAGTATTAAATCCTCAGGTGTTGTAATTTTTATATTCTCATAATCTCCTTCTATGATCTTTACTGTATGGCCTAGTTTTTCAATAAGCATAGCATCGTCGGTAACCTTCAAGCCGCCACCTCGCAGCTTTTCATAGGCCTCTAAGAGCAGCCTGTATCTAAAGGTTTGCGGTGTTTGCACCGCCCATAATGCATCTCTATCCGGAGTATGATCTACCTCCATATTTTTCTTAACCACTTTGATTGTATCCTTTACCCTCACGGCAACGGCACATGCACCTGCATCCTTTGCCGTTTCTATACTCTTTTCTATGATGTTTTCCGCAATAAAGGGCCTTACACCATCATGGACTAAAACCATATCGCAATTTGTATTCACTGACTTCAACCCATTATAAACGGAATCTCCGCGTTCCGCCCCACCTTCTACTATTTTAACAACTTTTTTAAAATTATATTTATATATGATATCTTTTTCAGCTGAACCTGTTTCCCCCCTGCCCACCACTAAAATTATCTCATCTATCAGGTCCATATTTTCAAAAACCTCTATAGTGTGAGCAACTATAGGTTTATCACCTAAAAGTATATATTGTTTATTATAACCTTTTCCCATACGTTTTCCCTTGCCTGCCGCCGCGATAATAACACTTATTTTCAAAATCTCACCTTCTTTTCTTATTTATATATTATACACTTTTCCGCTATATAGATAAACGGGGAATAAATAAACAGAGGCAAAACAAGAACAGGACGCACCATTAAAAAAATCCCCCGCTGTTTAGCAGGGGGGTTTTTAAAATTTAGTTCATTGTATCGGGGAATTCATAACTACATGTATTTTTATTAAATATCTATATATTATACCGGTATAAATCCGTAATATGATTATGCGGTTCTATCAACCATTGCCTTGGGCTTTGCAAAAATCATACGGCCTGCGGCTGTCTGTAAAACACTCGTCACTAACACATCTATCGTTTGACCTATGTACCTCTTGCCGCCTTCCACAACAATCATAGTGCCATCATCCAAGTAGGCCAAGCCCTGGCCTGTTTCTTTTCCATCCTTCACTACCTGCACGAGCATCTCCTCTCCGGGTAATACCACAGGCTTAACAGCATTAGCCAATTCGTTTATATTGAGCACCGGCACACCCTGAAACTCAGCTACCTTATTCAAATTATAATCATTGGTTACAACTTTGCCGTCTAACACCTGTGCAAGCTTTAACAACTTGGAATCTACCTCTCCAATATCTGAGAAATCCTTTTCATATATCTTCACTTCAATATCCAATTCTTTTTGAATCGTATTTAAAATATCAAGTCCCCTTCTGCCACGGTTGCGCTTTAACACATCTGAAGAATCCGCTATATGCCTGAGTTCTTCTAATACAAAACCCGGGATTATTAAAGGGCCTTCCATAAATCCCGTTCTGCAAATATCGGCAATACGCCCATCTATAATAACACTGGTATCTAAAATCTTAGCAGAATACTGACTGTCTTTTTTACTGCCGCGTTCTCTCAATATGCCCTTTTTAAAAGCATCCTGTGCACTCGGCAATTCTCCTCTTTTCTTTGTCGCAATCTTGATTCCGAGATAACTCATAAATATATAAATTAAAACAGATAAAATAGATCCAAGTAACGGGAACGGCATAATATTAGTAATTAAATTTGTAACTAAATAAGAAATTATGAGTCCAATTATCAGTCCCACCGATCCCAAAACGATATCCACAGTAGGTACCTTGGAGAGCTCCATTTCTATCCTATTGGCGACCTCCCTGCTTTGATTGATCAACCAAGGCGAAAATATAAATAACATGAATCCACTTATCAACGATGAAATTATAATCCCTATTACATAGTTTCTGGGGTCACCCGTAATATTGGTTATATACATCTCGTCTATGATATACATATACAATGCAGCACCTGATATAGCTCCAAAAGTTGTTAAAATTCCACGAATAATTTTGTTTATCACTTAAATCACCTCCTTTCCTTCCATTATGCCCAGATTTTTGTTTTTAAAACCTATTTGCAGGTTTCTTTATTTTAATCGGGTTGGACAAAAATATCCAGATACAATTTTATAAAACTGCATCTGGCATGGTTGGCTCAACCTGTTTTAAAATAACTTCTTCAATAAGGTCTATTGCCTCCTCTTCGGATATTTCGGCTACAAGTACGATTTCGCTTATTAAAATTTGTCTCGCATTGCTCAACATTTTTCTTTCCCCCGTAGATAGACCTTTTTCTTTATCCCTTAATGTCAAATTCCTTACTACCTCTGCTATTTCATAAATATCTCCGGTTTTAATTAATTCCATATTAGCTCTATATCTGCGGTTCCAATTTTTATGCATTTTAGTTGTCTCCGAAGCTAATACATCCAATACATTTTTGATCTCTTTAAAATCAATAACTTTTCTAATCCCTATTTCTTCCATCTGATCCAAAGGAATCATTACCTGCATATCACCTATAGGCATTTTCATTATATAATACTTTCTTTTCTCACCTAATATTTCTCTTTCCTCTATAGATTTTATTACACCGGCACCATGCATAGGGTAAACAATCTTTTCTCCAATATTAAACATAACCTGATCCTCCCAAAATGGCGAATTACTATAACATATAGTATACCCTAAATATGCGGAGTTGTCAATTAAAACGATTATTTTATCACAGTAATTATTAATTGTCAAATATTTTTTCTGTTTTTTCTATCCCCGCTAAATGCAAATTAAAATGAAACACCGTTTTCTATTATCTAACCTCTAACTTTTCATTTCTCATTCCCCACTTCTTACTTCCCGCTTCTCACTTCCCAATCTATATATGCCTGTCCAGCAATACCTGTCCCTGCAACCTTCTCAGCCCGTCCTTGATTGCCCTGGCCCTGACCTCACCTATACCTTCTACATCATCCAATTGTTCCGTAGAAGCTTTAAGTATTTTTTGAAAATTAGGGAACTCCTCCAATAAATTTTCTATTATCGCCAAAGGAAGCCGCGGTATTTTGTTTAATATTCTGTATCCCTTTGTAGATACGGTTATATCCAACGCGTTTACATCAGAACCATGCCCCAATATTTTTGATATTAAAGACAGGTCCAACAACTCCTCGGAGGACAGTCCGTGCAACATCTCTTGTATTTCATCATCTTCGGATTCGGGATTTATATTATAATCCATGAGTACATATTTACCATCCTGAATCACATTATCCACTAATTCTTCCATCTGCATACTCACCAATCTACCCTCGCTGCCCAATTCATAAATATATTTTTCTATCTCTCGAACTATCTTTAGAACCATCTCTGTTCTCTGTATAACTGTAACTACATCGTATACGGTAACTAAATCCTCAAATTCTAAGGCGCTCAGATTTATTGTAGCCTGATCCAATACGGATTTATACTTTTCAAGAGTCTGAATTGCTTGATTAGCCTTGGTTAAAATCTTATTGGTATCCTGAACGATATATTTACTATTTCCCCTATATAGGCTTATAATATGGCGCCTCTGCGAAATTGAAATAACTACCTGCCCCGTTGATTTCGCGGCTCTTTCCGCTGTCTTGTGACGCGCTCCTGTTTCTGCCGACTGGATCGATGCATCTGTCATTATCTGGGTATTGGCATAAAGAATTTTTTTACAATCATTGCTCAGAATAATAGCCCCGTCCATTTTACACAATTCATAAAGATAAGCCGGAGTAAAATCTA
>CAYOGD010000067.1:0-7448 GCA_964403395.1 uncultured Alkaliphilus sp. | reverse complement strand
TCTGTTTTTCTATATTGATATGTTCAACGGTGCCCATGAAAGTTTCAAAAGGTCCCGAAATAACCTTTATAGTTTCACCAACCTTGATATCAACTTCCACTACCGGTTTTTCCACACCCATGGACTTTATTTCTTCATCAGTCAACGGTATCGGTTTTGAACTGGGTCCTACAAAACTTGTAACACCCCTCGTATTCCTCACCAAATACCAGGATTCATCAGTCATATGCATCTTGACAAGTGCATACCCGGGAAATAGTTTGTATTCCTTTACTTTCTTCTTTCCATCCTTATATTCAACTTTTTCCTCAGTAGGCACCCTGACTTCCAAAATAACGTCTTGCATACCCCTGTTTTCAACAATCTTTTCAATATTTACCTTTACTTTGTTTTCATGACCTGAATAGGTATGAACAACGTACCATCTCGCTTCTTCAGATTTTGCTTTTTTGGACATATTTCAGAAGCATCCGCCTTTTAGCCGGACCGCCTCCATCCCTCCCTTTTAGGCATATTATATTATCCCACAATAAGATTTAGAGCAAGGCCAAAGATAGAGTCCAACACCCATAAAGCAAACACTACCAATGCTACAGAAATAATTACAATAATAGTATTGTTGGCTAATTCACTGCGATTAGGCCAAATAACCTTCTTTAACTCTGAACGCGTGGCTTTTAAAAATTTTCCAAATCTCTTTATAATATTTGAATCCTTTTTAGCACCTGCTTGAGTAGACACTGCTACTTCACATCCTTCTAATGAAATTCTATGTTCCTTATTTGCTTATTTTGTTTCCCTGTGAACGGTATGGGTTTTGCAAAATTTACAATATTTTTTAATCTCCATACGATCCGGATTATTTTTCTTGTTTTTAGTTGTACTGTAGTTCCTCTGCTTACATTCCTCACATGCTAATATAATATTTATTCGCATAATCAAGACCTCCTATTGCCGCCGACCTGACAGATATATTTATTTAACATATATTACTATATTCATTATAATTATCTTTCTGTATAAATGGTTACCTTTTAAAATTTATCATATTTTTAATTTTATGTCAATCAGAAACTTAAATTTTGACAAAGAAATAATTTCTTGCCACACACCTCTGCTGACCCTCACTTGCAGCTTCTGTATCGAATTAAGTCATAAATTTTAGGGGCCAGGTTACACCCGGTCCCCCTATTATTCTAAAATATTGTTTAATTATTCAATAATATTTACAACCACCCCGGCACCTACTGTCCTTCCGCCCTCACGGATAGCAAATCTCAATCCTTCTTCGACAGCTATGGGATAGATCAATTCTATTTCCATTGTGACGTTGTCCCCGGGCATTACCATTTCCATTCCGTCCGGTAATTTTATAGAACCTGTAACATCCGTTGTTCTAAAATAAAACTGGGGTCTGTAACCGTCGAAAAACGGTGTATGCCTTCCACCCTCTTCTTTTTTGAGCACGTATATCTCGGCATCAAATTTTGTATGGGGTTTTATCGTTCCCGGTTTAGCCAATACCTGGCCCCTTTGAATTTCGTCTCTTTGAACACCTCTTAACAACACTCCCACATTGTCTCCGGCTTGAGCCTGGTCAAGAAGCTTTCTGAACATCTCCACACCTGTCACAACTATTTTTCTCAAGTCTTCCGCTATCCCGACAAGTTCCACTTCATCCTGTACCTTTACTACTCCTCTTTCTACTCTTCCCGTTGCCACTGTTCCTCTACCTGTGATTGAAAATACGTCTTCTACAGGCATCAAGAACGATTTATCCACATCTCTCTCGGGCTCGGGGATATACGAATCTATGTACTCAAACAGTTCTATGATTCCGTCGCCCCACTCACTTTCGGGTTCCTCCAACGCTTTGAGTGCGGAACCCCTGACGATGGGTGTGTCATCTCCCGGAAAATCGTATTCGTCGAGCAATTCTCTGACTTCCATCTCTACCAGTTCTAATAATTCTTCATCATCTACCATGTCGCATTTATTTAAAAATACCACGATATATGGTACCCCTACCTGCCTGGATAATAAAATATGTTCCCGCGTCTGCGGCATAGGGCCGTCGGCTGCCGAAACTACCAAAATTGCGCCGTCCATCTGTGCAGCACCTGTGATCATATTCTTCACATAGTCCGCATGGCCCGGACAGTCTACGTGAGCATAGTGCCTGTTTTCTGTCTCATATTCTACGTGTGATGTGGAAATTGTGATTCCTCTCTCCCTTTCCTCCGGTGCCTTATCTATTTTGTCAAACGTTACTTCTTCACCTGTTCCATATCTTATGTTCAATGTTTTTGTAATTGCGGCTGTTAATGTTGTTTTCCCGTGGTCCACGTGACCTATTGTTCCAATATTAACATGCGGTTTTGTTCTTTCAAATTTTGCCTTAGCCATTGTTAAATCCCCTCCTTATTTATGCATAAGCCTCATCTCTCTCTTCTAAATATTTCTCTAATTTCCTTTTTACCCTCTGCAATGCATTATCTATAGATTTCACATGCCTGTCCAAATCATAGGCAATCTCCTGATAGGATCTCCCTTGTAAATATAGAGTAAGCACATCCCATTCCAAACAGCTCAGGATTTCTCCTATCTTTTCTTCTATGTGTATCAATTCTTCTCTTGAAATCACCAATTCTTCAGGATCCGTAATCTTATGCCCGGAAATCACATCTAATAATGTTCTATCAGACTCCTCATCGTAAATCGGCTTATTTAATGATATATATGAATTTAAAGGAATATGTTTCTGTCTGGTTGCAGTTTTGATAGCTGTTATTATTTGACGTGTAATGCAGAGCTCGGCAAAAACCCTGAAAGATGCCAGCTTATCCGATCTATAATCACGAATTGCTTTATATAATCCTATCATGCCCTCCTGTATGATATCCTCTCGGTCCGCACCGATTAAAAAATACGATCTGGCTTTAGCACGAACAAAATTCTTATATTTCCTGATTAAATACTCCAAAGCATCTATATCGCCATCTTTAGCGGCCTCAACAATTGCCTCATCCGTTAATTCGTAGCTTTCAATAGCTTCTTTTGCTATACCAGCACCCAAGCCTACCGCCTCCAACATTTTAGTAAAAGTCCGTGTTTTTCATGCTTTTATTATAGCTTAATATATTATGTAAAGTCAAGGAGTTTCAATGCCCCCTTCTCATTTTTTCAAGCCTTTTCAGAACAAGAACATCTATTGCATCGCTCAAAGTGTTTTTTTGTACCTTATTCACTTCAATCTCCTCGCTTATTTCGTTTTTTATCTGATCAAACATGGCGGCCATCTCCCTGACCGAAATCCTGGTGGCTCCGCTTCCTAAAATCATCTGCTGTTCCGTTCTGTCATCAGTAACAACCGCTACTCTGTTTTCCTTAGACAGCTCAATTATGAGCCTTTCAATATAACAGTCCGCCGTCCTCAGCTCTTCGGTAAATACCACCTCTACCCCTTTTATCATTTCCTTGGTTCCCATATTTCCCTTTACTAAATATGCATCGAACACAATGATGACATTTATATCTTTGAAGGCCCTGTATTCGGCCATCAGTTCTATGAGCTCATCTCTGGCTATTTCCAAACTTTCATCCAACAATAATTTTAATTCGGGCCAGGAATTAATAACATTATAACCATCTAAAATTAAATATTCTTCCAATGTTCTAACCCTGCCTAACCATCAATGCTTGCTCTTTGCCGGAACACTTCGTACATCAAGACTGCCGCCGCTACCGAAGCATTCAGGGATGATATTTCCCCTACCATGGGGATTTTAACTAAAAAATCACATTTTTCTTTTATTAATCTTGAAATTCCCTTGCCTTCGCTTCCTATAACCAAGGCAAGAGGCCCTTTTAAATCAGTATTATAATGCTCTTTTCCCCCATCCCTATGAGCTCCTGCGACCCATATGCCCCTCTCTTTGATACGTTCAATGGTTTGGACAATATTGGGCACCTTTGCCACCGGCACATATTCAATGGCCCCGGCCGAACTTTTTGCAACAACCGCCGTCAGCCCTACGGAATGCCTTTTAGGGATAATTACACCGTCCGCTCCCACGGCATCGGCTGTTCTTATGATAGAACCTAAATTATGGGGGTCTGTTATTTTATCTAATATTAAAATAAAGGGATCTTTACCCCTATTTTTTGCACCCTCGATAATATCCTCAAAATGCACATACTTATGGGCCGCTACAACAGCGATTATTCCCTGATGTGCATTTGACATGGACATCTCGTTTATCTTTTGCCTTTCCACATATTGAATGGGGATGCCTTTATCCTTGGCTTTCCCCAATATTTTAATCAGAGAACCGCCTCTGGTTCCCTTGGCGACCAAAATCTTATCGATTTCACGGCCTGCTCTCAGGGCTTCCATAACAGGATTTCGCCCTTCTATTTTATCCATTGGCATTGTCAGACTGCATGAGAACATTTCCTATATCTTTTATCATCTTATCATCACTGTAGATGAATGATAATTTGTGAATTTGATGATAAATAAAATAGCAGTCTGTTGCCTCCTCTCTTTTATGTAATTTGTGTAAATATTTTTCGCATCTCGCTATGTCTCCCACAGCTCAGTTTGCCTTCCCTGCACTCTCCTTTTACACAAGCAGGAAGAGCCGTTTCGTATAATATATCGGACAAACCTCTCAATACCTTCAGTTTTTTGATAGCCAGATCCCTGATTTCCCACTGTGCATTAAAACATATCCTATCGGCCAGCATTTTACTGTCTATTCTGGCATTTGTCGAAATTATCAGTTTTATCCGGTCGCAGTTTAATATGAAGGGCAGGGCCTTGTCCTCGCCATATTCAGCTGATATATATGATCTGAATTCTTTAAACTCATCCGTCAGATTTAGAAATTCTTCATAAAATCCCGATTTTTTAATTCTGGGCGGCACAACAACATCTCTCTTTGTATCCCTGATTATATTTGAAATATCCTCCCTGTGATTTTCAGATAATCTGTGTCTGATCTGCTGATGATATGTCACCATACTGCACATCATGCCGAATGTTGTCCTGGCCTGTTCTGCAATACTATCATGCCCATATCCTAAAACTCTTCTGACCACTCCCTTGGCTTTTTCATCAGCATCGTCTCCCCATTTTACCAAGGTTTCAGACGGCGCACCAGCCGAGGTACTGATTAAAGCCCCCAACCCTGCTTTCAAAGTTAAATTTTCAAATCCGTCCATATATACCATATTATTCTCTTCATCTATTTTTTCCATGTATTTATTATAAAATTGTCCGGCAATTTCGATATTTTTTCTGCTGTCAAAATATGAAGGTAATTGTTGCAACAGGGCATCCGGCAAATAATTACTGATTTCTCTTTTAAAATCATCGAACAGATTGAGATATTTTTTGTCGTTTATCAAAGCAAACAGGTTGTAGAGCTTGTCCCCCGTCATCGCTATGGACATGTTCGTCTTTGTAGCAAGGGGCAATATATATCTTGCGTCTTCTATAGGTATTCCGTGCTTGTAATTCTCCGCCTTCGGCCTACCTTTAGGCTCCCCCTCCTTCAGTTCGGACATTTTGCCATATAATTTAAAAGCCTTTTGAATCAGTTCCTCAGCCCTTATATTATCCCTTCCATTTAATGAAGGGATTTTATAAGATGATTTGTCCATAGTCACATATCTCTGGCTCTGCTGTACATATGAATCCTTCAATTCACATAATAGTGTACTCTGAATTCTGTTTATCCCTTCGGCAACAAAAGTTATGTTGAAGGTTTTTAAAATTTCCTTTATTATACCTTCATCTATTATATCTTCATCGATTGTTTTGTATTTGTTTTCTTCTATCCACAGGGCCAAATCGTGTAACCCCGGGCCTTCGAAATTTGTTATTTTCATAGTAAAATTCCCCTTGAATTGATGTTATATTAGATTATATATTATATATCGACCCATGAAAAGTGAAAAATCCTATAGTTCTGTCCGAGGCTATAGGATTTCTCAATATGTATGTGATGGGGACAGCAATCCACCTCCCCCATATTTTTTTATAGTTTCTCGTCGATATATAGACTGCTGGGATTGATCCAATAACTTATTTTATCCGATCTGGTATCAAGATTTATATCTATATTATTAAAAATGAGCAAGGCTTTAATTTCAGGAGTCTCAAACTCTACGCTCATATCCTCCATTGAAGCAGGTAACCTGTTCATTTTTCCCAATGGGTTCTTTTCCAAAACTTTATCTATATATTCATTCATATCTTTATCTACTATTGCCTCATCATTTAGCGATATCTTTAAAGAAGGTACCCCCTCCGGCTGATTTGCTTTCCAATAGATTTTATAAGTTCCTCTGTCTCCGTCGATAATCACATGATCATCCTCTCTTCCGTACCTGTCCTGCATGTTGATTGCCCAACTATAATCCCTGATATCGACAACTTCCTGTGTCAAGTATAAAAATGTTCCCATATAGCTATCCGCTATTTCTTTATCGTACTCAGGAAAGGTCTGTTCGAAACCCAGATTTTTCTTGAATACATCACCATTTCTAAAATCCTTGTGGAGCCAGGCAGGCAGTTTCACATCCTCTAAATTTGCCAGATACAATACCGAATCCGTGATCGATTCCCGTACACTTTGTTTAGGTTCTTTTGCTGCAGGCACAATCTCATAATCTTTAAACATACCTTCTTTTTCAAGGATATTCTCCAAGCGGTTTACCTGTGCCCTGACGGGAAGTGAGGTGTATCCCGCATACGGGGTGACTGAAATTATAGCCAAAGTAATTGTAATAACAGCTATGATATTATGTGCTCTTTCCTTTTTTATCATCAGGAGAATTGCTGCCGATAGAGCTACTATCCATATCAATATAAAAAAATATTCTGCTGTTTTAAGACCGTATTTTTGCAGCTGTATAACAAGTGTCCAGGCCTCAAAAGCTAAAATAAGCATGACTGCAATCGAATGTATTTTTTTATAAAACATAGCCAAACCCGTTTTATAGTGAGTGACCATGATATGCAGCCATATCCCTCCGATCGCATATGAAGAAGCGATTGATGAAAGCTGAATAAATGGAACCTGCATCCCTTCCATGATTGTTTTTCCCACCCATAACACTAACACAAGGGTTAAAGCCAACATGATCGGAACCATTATATATTCAAACAATACCTCTATAAATCGAGGTTGGTTTTGCGCTATCTCCCTCTGTTCATCAATTACACCTTTTCTAAAATCGGGAAAATATCCTATAAAGATAGTGAACGCCAAAAACCCGCTTATTGTTCCTATGTAACCATAAATTTTACCGCTTAAACCTTTATAAAGGAGTGCTTGAATAGCCCCTGCTACTCCGGAAGCCCCTCCCATTATTACAAGCCCGTAGAGAAGAGCTATAAAAAATGATTTATGAATCATGAAAAATGCTTTTGAAAAATC
>CAYOGD010000066.1:0-7458 GCA_964403395.1 uncultured Alkaliphilus sp. | reverse complement strand
AAAGAATAGATAACACTACTTTAGAAACAAAAATAAGCATTAAAGGATTTAAAGAACTGAGAAAGATTGTTAGGAAAATAGGCTGCAAGGTATCTATATTTGAAAAGCACGGTTATCCTTTTTGGATATATAGATTAAAAAAAAGGAAAATGCTTTTACTTGGGGCATTTTTTTGTTTTCTGCTGTTAGTTTTTGTGTCAACTTTTATATTTTCTATAGAAATAACGGGCAATGAAAATATTAAAAAAGCCGAGATAATATCTAAATTAAATAATATTGGATTTAAACCCGGTGCAAATAGATGTTTAGTTGATCTGCGAAAACTGGAAAATCAGTTACTTTTGGAAATAGATCAGTTAGCTTGGGTTGGGGTAGAAATAAAAGGAATCAAAGCTAAGGTGGAAGTGGTTGAAAAAATATTGCCTCCAAACAAGATAGATAAGGATACACCCTGTAATGTTATAGCCGGAAAAAATGGGGTAATAGAAAAGGTGATAGCTAAAAGCGGTCATACTGTAGTCGAGGCAGGCGACATAGTTAAAAAGGGAGATATTTTGATCAGCGGAATAATTCAACCGGAACATATTGGGAGCAGCATTTTTGTTCATTCCTATGGAGATGTATATGCCAAGACTTATTATGAAGCGGTAGAGGAAAAAAACCTGACTGAAATCAAGGAGAAAAAGACAGGGCAGAAATTTGTAAAAAAGATTTTAAATTTAGGAAATGTAGAACTTTCTTTTAATAGGGGTAAAATTCCTTATGAGTTTTATATTGCGGAAAAAAAATCCATGAAGCTTTTACAATGGAGGAAAATAGGATTACCTGTCGAATTAATAATAGAAGAATATTATGAGGTCAATAAAATTGAGACAACGGTAAATGAGGTGGATGCGAAAAACCATGTTCATAAAGAGGCTCTAGATAGTATTTTGGAAGAAATACCATTTGAGGCGGAAATTTTAAATACACAAATTGATTTTACCGTTAAAGATGGAGTTTTATATGGTAAAGTTATTATAGAGGCGTTGGAAAATATTGCAGTGCAAAAGATATTACAGATTGGAGAGGACTAATTATTGGAAAACAAATTTAAAAAGAAGATAGAAGTTAAAGAACAGGATTTTATCAGGCAATTGTTCGGTAATTTTGATGAAAATTTAAGGATAATCAATCGATCCTTGGAAATAGATATTGTACAGAGAAATGGAGATATTTTAATTATAGGAGACGAAAAAAATGTTTTATTAGGTGAAAGGCTGATAGAACAATTGATGGAATTGGTTATAAAAAAAGAGAACCTTACGGCACAGAATATAACCTATGCTATTGGGTTATTGTTGGAGGGGGAACAAGAACAGATACAATCCCTGGTGGGGGATATAATATTTGTTACTGACAAAAACAAACCTATTAAACCCAAAACCGTGGGGCAGAGAAAATACATTGAACAAATACAATCTAAAGATTTAACATTCGGCATAGGCCCTGCCGGTACGGGGAAAACCTATTTAGCAGTCACTATGGCAGTAAAGGCCCTAAGGAATGAGGAGGTAAATAGAATCATCCTGACAAGGCCCGCCGTAGAAGCCGGTGAAAGTCTTGGTTTTTTACCCGGGGATTTAAAGGACAAGGTGGATCCCTATCTGAGACCTTTATATGATGCTCTTTTTGATATTCTTGGTTCGGAAAGATTTCAAAAATATGTGGAGAGAGGTATGATAGAGGTGGCTCCTTTGGCTTATATGAGGGGGCGAACATTAAACAATTCTTTTATTATTTTAGATGAGGCTCAAAATGCCACCAGGGAGCAGATGAAGATGTTTTTAACCCGGATAGGTTTAGGTTCAAAGGCTATAGTAACGGGAGATGTTACACAGATAGATCTTCCTAAAGGTAAATATTCCGGTCTAAAACATGTAGAAAAGGTATTAAAAGATATAGATGAAATTGGATTTGTATATTTAACAAGCAGGGATGTTGTAAGACATCGATTAGTTCAAAAAATTGTCAATGCTTACGAGAAATATGATATTAAGGCGAAAACTAGAGTACAAAAATAAAGGTAATATGTATATTAAATATTAGAGGAGGATACTATGAATAGCTCTGCCGGGAGGTTTTTTCAAAGAAAATCAATCAGAAATTTTCTTATAGCCCTGCTGTTTTTTGCAAGTTTATTTTTTATACTGTTAACAGATTTAAAACCGGAAAAGTTTGATTTAAAGGCAGGACAAAAAGCTCCGGAGGATATACAAGCTCCAAAAGATATAGAAGATAAAATCAACACGGAACGTGCAAAGCAAAAAGCTGCGGCTGCGGTAAAATCTATTTACAAATTGAACCCGGGTGTTCATGTAGAAGTTAAAAAGGACATAGAAAAATTTTTTTCGTTAGTATATAGGCTTCGTAGCGATGAAGAACTGACGGAGATAGAAAAGATAACACAGCTCACATCAAAAAATGATTTAAACATAGAGACAGTTAATGCGAGGGTAGCTATAGGAACATCATTAGAAAGATTAGAATATTTAGAAAGTTATATAAATGAAATAATAACACAAAATATGAGTGCGGGAATAAACGTTGAGGATTTGCAAAAACAAAAAAATAGTATAAAAGAATATATAACAAATTTGGATGAATTTGATAATGATTTAAGAGATCTGGCAATCTCTGTGATTTATGCTACGATTCGTCCTAATAAGTTTTTAGATGAAAATGCTACTAATAAAGAGATAGAATTAGCAAAAGAGAACGTAGATAAGATAATAATACGAAAAGGGGATAACATAATCAGGGAAGGCGAGGTTATCACGGAGGATAGGTTGGAATTATTAGGCGAATTGGGAATTTTGACCGATAAAAGCAAATTTGATTTTGTTTTATATATAGGTATTGGCGCTATGGTTTTGGTAATTGAATTCCTCATAATTGCTTATATTGCGGCATTTAATAGGGAGCTATTAACGAAACCCAAAAGACTTTTAATGATCTATATTATTTTTATTTCTACACTGATAATTTCAAGGGCTGTACAGGGGATATCAATATATTTAATCCCTGTGGCCACATCTTCCATGCTCATCTCAATTTTACTTGAATCCAGACTGGGCCTGCTCATTAATTTATGTTTGACCGTATTGATCAGTATCATTACCGGGAACAATATTACTTTTATAGCTATGGCATTGATTGGGGGGACGGTCGGCGCTTTCAGTGTAATAAATACACAGCAGAGGGCGAGTATTTTTGTTGCAGGGCTTGCTATAAGTATAACTAATATGGCAACAATTGTGGGTATAGGCTTTATAAATAGCAGTGAGATAATGGAGACCCTTACCTTTGGTTTTTATGGCATGTTAAATGGATTCTTTTGTTCAGTATTGACAGTAGGGTCATTGCCGGCGTGGGAGTATATATTTGGAATAGTGACCCCATTAAAGTTATTGGAATTGTCAAATCCCAATCAACCATTATTAAAGAAACTGTTGATAGAGGCTCCGGGCACATATCATCACAGCATCATAGTGGGCAATTTAAGCGAATCTGCTGCAGATGCTTTAGGAGCAAATTCCTTACTGGCCAGGGTCGGTGCATTTTATCACGATATCGGGAAGATAAGGAGGCCTTATTTTTTCAAAGAAAACCAATTGACATATGATAATCCTCATGACAAACTGGATCCCCATCTCAGCAGTTCTATAATTATAGATCATGTAAAAAATGGTGTAGAGCTGGCTAAAAAACATAAATTGCCGGCCGAAATAATAGATTTTATAGAACAGCATCATGGGACTACCCTGGCGGCTTATTTTTATCATGAAGCCAAATCCGGAGAAGATGGCAATAATATAGATGAAGGGGATTTCAGATATGGGGGGCCAAAACCTCAAACGAAAGAAACAGCAATAGTGATGATGGCTGATTCGGTAGAGGCTGCTGTGAGGAGCCTGTCTTCGCCAACCCGAGAAAAGGTGGAGGAATTGATAGAAAAAATAATTTGGGATAAACTGGAGGATGGGCAATTAGATGAAAGCGATATCACTTTGCAGGAGTTAAATAAAATTAAAGAATCTTTTTTAAAGGTGATAACGGGTATTTTTCACGAGAGAATCGAATATCCGGATCTTTAAATATTTGAAGAGAAGACGGGGATAAATCTGATGGAATTATTAGTTGATAATAGACAGCATAAATATGAAATTGAAGAACGACTAATCCTATCACTAGAAAGGGCTGCCTCACTGTGTTTAGCTTATGAGGGCTGGAATTTAGATTATGAAATAAGCCTATCCCTAGTGGATGATGATGAGATTAAAGAATTAAATAAAATTTACAGGGGGATGGATTGTCCAACTGATGTTTTATCTTTTCCCCTAGTGGATGGAAATCAAATTATAGATATAGAAGAGAAACTTCTGGGGGATATAGTTATATCTGTCGAGAGAGTAGCATTACAGGCAAAAGAATATAATCACTCCTTTGAAAGGGAAATGATTTTTTTATTAGTTCATAGTATGTTTCATTTGATGGGTTATGATCATGACACAAAAAAATCTGCACAAGATATGAGAGCCAGGGAAAAGGCGGTTCTGTTATCCTTGGATTTATAAAAAACAATGGGGTAATACTTTATGAGAGCTAAGAGGTTGATTGACAGTTTAAATTATGCGTTTGAAGGAATTATATATGGGTTAAAAACGCAGAGGAATATGAGAATACATTTTCTTGTAGCTATAGTCGTATTAGCCGCAAGCCTATTTTTTGATTTAACCAGAATGGAAATACTCATACTGTTCCTTACAATTTCCATGGTAATAGTAGCAGAAATGATAAATACTTCAATTGAAGCTACTATTGATCTGATCACGGACAAATATAATGTATTCGCTAAAATTGCTAAAAATGTGGCAGCAGGTGCAGTACTTATTGCGACAATTAATTCTATAATTGTCGCTTACCTAATTTTTTTTCAAAGGATCAATCCGTATACTTTACAGGTATTGCATCATGTAAGACAGTCTCCATTGCATATAACTTTTATCGCATTGATTGTTGTTATTTTTATAGTAATTGTAATAAAATCATATTTCGGTGTTAAAACTTTTTTGCAGGGCGGGATGCCAAGTGGACATGCGGCTGTAGGATTTTCATTGGCTACTGCAATTACTTTTATATCGGAAAATGTGTTTATAGCCACATTATCGGTACTTATGGCATTGTTAATCTGTCAAAGTAGAATTGAGACAAAAATTCATAGTTTTTTTGAAGTAGTGATAGGTGGGGTTCTGGGCATATTAATAACAATTATATTTTTTCAGATATTTGGCTGATAAGAAATGTAGGTGAAGAAGATGTTCAAAGAGATTAGAAAAATTTTTTTAACAGGGCTACTAGTAATGATTCCTTTATTGATCACTATTTATTCTATATTGTGGATGTTAAATAAAGTTGACAGCGTGTTCAGAAGGCCCATAGAGGAATTGTTAGGCTTTACAATCTATGGTTTAGGTATTATTATTACTGTAGGTATAATCTTACTGGCCGGTGTCATAGCTACAAATTATGCAGGTCATAAGCTGTTCGGCACCACCGAATATTTTTTTAAAAAGATTCCGATAGTAAGATCTATTTATTTTCCTATCAAACAGCTTACGCAAACTATATATGGTAGTGCTAATACGGCATTTCGTAAGGTTGTTTTGGTGAGATATCCTACGCCCGGGGTATATACTATAGGATTTGTCACTTCAACGGGAGTAGAAAATATTGAAGATAAAATAGGTAAGGCCACGGTCGCGGTTTTTATACCTACTACACCTAATCCCACATCGGGTATGTTGGTGATGATACCTGAAGAAGATGTGATTGTATTAGATATATGCGTAGAAGATGCGATTAAATTGGTGGTGTCCGGAGGAATTGCAAAACCTGCAAACAAAAAATTAGAGTAAAGTGTAGATCAATTAGAGTAAAGTGTAGATCAAAGGGGAGACATGTTATGAGTGATTGGAGAAAAAAGGGAATAATATTATTTTTAGTTCTATTGATATTATTTATAGGAACAAGTTGTCGCAAAAAAAACAACAACGGTGAGGAAGAAAAACATACTGCCGGACAGGTAGAAAAGACGGAAGACATTGAAACTGTTGATCAATACGAAATAGAAGGTGTGGTCTCTCCTCTGAGCGGTATATATGCGGAAGAGGAGAAAGTAAACAGAAGGCCTTTTACCGTTGTTTTTGATAATCAACCGGGTGCCAGGCCGCAGGCAGGTTTAATAGATGCTGAATTTGCGTATGAATTTCTAGCGGAAGGAGATATTACCAGGTATCTGGGTATATTTTTGATAAATGAGCCTGAAAATCTAGGGCCCATAAGGAGTGCCAGGCCATATCTTGTTGAAAAATCGTTGGAGTTTGATAGCCATCTGGTGCATGTCGGCGGAAGTAATCAGGCCATAGCGGATATTCAGAATAAAAAAGCGGCGAATATAAATTCCATGAGCAGGGGGAATGATGTGTTTTGGAGAAAAAAACATAAAAAAATTCCTCATAATTTGTATTCCAGTTATGAGGCCCTCAAGAAAGCGGCGGAAAAGAGCAACTATAGAAAAGAACCGCAGTTTGACGGATTTAAATTTAATCCTTCCTTTAAAGAGATGGGAAAAGGCGAAATTGCAAATGAGGTAAAAGTTAAATATTTTAAGAGCAGTGAGGCATCATATATTTATGACGATGCAAATAAAATTTATAAAAGATATTATAATGGAACGGAGCATAAAGATGAAATAACCGAAGAGACGCTTACTGCAACAAACATTATAATACAGCAGGTTTCGGCTAAAGTAATAGATGAACAGTTGCGTCTGAAGATGGATACGGTTGGAGAAGGCAAGGGAAAATACATAACCGGCGGGAAGGCCATTGATATAACCTGGAAAAAAGGCAGCTATGAGGGTGCTACAAAATATTATGATGAAACAGGGCAAGAATTAATATTGAACCCGGGCAAGACATGGGTTCAAGTTGTACGGAATTTTAACGGCGTAACCATAGAAGAATAGTATTTGTTTGCTATTCTAAGACAGATAGTATAATCGATTTTATTATCCAACGCGTGCAGTGCACTCAGCAATGATGGAGGCGATGTTTTTGACATATGAAGAATTGATTAAAAAGGCGATTGAGGCAAAACAAAATGCCTATTCACCGTATTCTAAATTCTCCGTAGGGGCGGCCTTGCTCACCAAAGAAGGAAGGGTATACACAGGATGCAACATAGAGTGCGCATCCTATGCAGGAACGAATTGTGCCGAGAGAACGGCATTATTTAAGGCTGTTTCTGAAGGCGAGCGTGATATAGAGGCTATAGCCGTGATCAGCGATTTAGATACCTATATATATCCATGTGGAATTTGTAGACAGGTGATAATGGAGTTTGGCAGTAAAATTA
>CAYOGD010000065.1:0-7526 GCA_964403395.1 uncultured Alkaliphilus sp. | reverse complement strand
TTATTCTATAAAAATTGAGCAACTGTCACATGATCAATTCCGCTAAACCTAATTAGGCAAACAAAAAAACCGGTACAAGACGCGGGGACGTTTCACTTGTCTTGCACACAATCTGACATCCCGCTACCTTAAGACGCAGGGACGTTTTAAGACGCAGGGACGTTTCACTTGTCTTACACACAATCTAATATCCCGCTACCTTTGAAAAATAAACAGATATCAGGCAGGTGAAACATCCCCCCGTTTTGTAAAACAAAGAATTATTCCGATAATGAAAGCCGACAAGCCTGTCAGATAACAAACCCAAGGGCTCCCTGAAAAAGACAATGGCAGACTTAACCCAAAGCCGGCTGCAAACCCGGTGGTAAGGTGTTTAACTTGGCCATCTAAAGGAAGTTTCTTTCCGGAAAACCGTGCGGTAAGCGAAACCATCAATTGACGAATAAAACCGCCTTGTTTTGAGGAGCGGACCACGGATGCGGCCGCAATAATTCCTGCCATACTGTTTTGTAATGAGTTATCACCGGTCATAAAATTATAAATTATCAATGCCAGTCCCATGCCGCATAGTATCAGGCCATATCCCTGTGAAGATTGGGCCCTTTCGGTGGAATCGGAAGAACTTTTTGCGGGCTTTGGCCGTCCCATATTATGTATCATCCCCATAATTAGCGATACAAATAATCCTTTGCCCAATACACCGCCGACAAAACCCGGAATTCCCCCAGTAGTCCCTCCCTTGGCGAAGGTAAGGAAATTTAACCAAGCAGGCACGGATGTTCCCGTGGCGGAAAGCATGGTAAGAAAGAACCAAATAGATGCCATAACAATGGCCCCTCCCAAAGCCTTCTTGTCTTTTCCCGCTTCTTTGATTCCTTTAATCAACGTAATTAAACCATTGCCCAATACCCTGAAAGGACCTAATACTGAAACTGTCGCCGAAGTCTGACCGGCAGTATCGGCCGGTACGGCAGATGGTGTATTAATTCCCAGAATACAATCACCTGGCGATGAGGAAGCCATTACGGTTCCCACAGCCTGTCGGACAACCTCTTTTATTTCCTTTTCGCTTGAAATTTCCTTCGGTTGTAACAGGGCATTGGCTTGTGATATTTGATTCCCGTGATCCCTATCACTTGAAGTATCCTTCGATTGCAACGGAGCATCGGTTTGTGATACCTGATTCCCGTAATTCCTATCACTTGAAGCATCCTCCGATTGCAAAAATGCATCAACTTGTGATATCTGTTTCCCACAATTCCTACAGAATTTAGCCATCGGCGAAACCGGGGCACCACAATTGGTGCAGGGCCTCCCTGCCGGATCTCTTTCAACATCCTGGTGATTTTCTACAGGTGTAAAAATATCTTTCCCACATTTTTTACAGAATTTCGCGGTCTCAGACACCTCTGTGCCGCAAAATGGACATGTTTTACTCATAATAACCTTCCTATCTCATCCGCGCCGATGCCGGCACGTTTTTCTTATGATACCATCAAAATTTTGTTAATAATTTATATTATTTATTTTTCATGATCCCTCTCCAAATTGCTGTTACTTATTAAGGCCGTGGTCATCTTATCGCCGTGCACGTCGGGAGCCGCTATGCTGTGAACATCATTTCCGCTTTCTAATTGCCATAGGGCATTAAATCCGGTTATATCCTTATATTCCGGATTTTCCGCATCAAATGTTTCTGATGCGGTAAGGGTAATCGTAAAGGTATCACGGCCACGCTGTATATGACCCGTGCCCATCCCGCCCAAAGTAAGTTTATCAATAACTTCGAGCCGTGTTTTCAATGTGAGCCCGCCAACCCAACGTAGAGGGTCTTTGATTACAAATTTATAATCCTTGTGCCAAACACTGAATTTGCCAAGTCTTCCATCCCTCCAGGAGAACATAAAGCAGGTTCCTTTGAGTTTACCCGATTGAATCTCAAAATTTGCGGGATACTTACTATTTTTATTTTTCAAAGCACCGGGGAAATAATTTCGTGAAACTATTTCTCCCACCCTACCGGAATCGGTACAGGTTCCAACCTGCAGCCAACTGTCCAGATAAGCCTTAAAAAGATTATGCTGGGTAGGAATGGATGCCCCAAACCATTCTAATTTACGAGGTTCGGGCGTATTGTTCGAATTAAAATAAGACCTGTGCATGCTTGCAATAGCTTCTATAACATTATTTTCCGCATTTGTTCCCCTTTCGGCAAGAGCAAGTTCATAAATAGCATCGGAGGCATATTGTAAAAAATAAGTATGCCGCTCATGTCCCGCCGTTGAAGAAACAAGGGTCCGCGTACTGCCCATGTTTTTATGTTCCAAGGCATGAGTCAGTTCATGTACCAAAGTTTGCGCTTTTTTATAATCACCTATGCCGGTAGGAATATCGCTGTCGCGCATAACTACCGAGCGTAATCGTTTATGGGTGGTAGAGGCTATTATTCCGTCCTCATAGTGATTTTGATCACTGTTAGGTGCAAAGGGGACATTTTTAAAAGAATAAACTCGATTTTCTATGAATTTAAGAGCTTCTGCATAAAGGTCCGGGTTGCCTATCCTCATTTCGGCAGCGGCTAATGTGCCTGCCGGAACCTCAAAGAACCAACGTACTATTGCCTCCCATTCGCACATAGGATTAAAGGTTCCCTTCAACACGAGTTCAGGATATTTGTCATTCGGCAGCGAAATAGTCAACAGTATAGGGAAAGGTGCCAATCCTGATTCCGTATCCTGTGTAGTGATAGTTGCGAAAAAGGCCGGTTTCATATCGGCTCTATAATCAATATTTCTGAAACCAAACGGCTTTTCACCCTTGGAAGATGTCCTCAATGCCGCATCTTTAAGTGCCCTCATAGCCTCGGTTTTCGCAGACTCGGTCTTAAACCCGCCGGAGGAAATATCCACACTATAATCTAATTCCAAGGTTTCGGCAGCAGCAGTATCATATTCCAAAAATCGTTTTTTATCATTCCAACGAGCAACGGTCAATGCTAGTCGGAGCATCTCCTCGGTGCGCCGATAGTCTTCCGCATCACTAAATGCCCATAATTGAAATGGTTCAAGAAGCTCATCAATCTTTGTCGTTTTTTGGGGATGGGATATTGCCAGCCCGATACCCTCATAACAGAGATTAACGGTAAATTTAGCTTCAGCTGTTCTTTCCATAGTTTGTTTATCCTCATAAGCGATAGAACAGGGATAAGAATAGATAAAATCCTGTTTGTCCCAATCGTCATATACTCCCTGTACGGGTGTAACCCTTATAACATGCTCACCTTGGGTATTCTTGCCCATTTCCAGGGTAACGAAACTGTCCATTCCGTCAAGATAGATATCGTATTTAGTAGGGTCATAACCTAACAGTTGACATTTTAAATCAAAGGGTTCATAATCACCTTCCAAAAACCAAACCTTGTTGGAATCAAGCCGGATACACGGTTCGCCCATAAGCTGAAAGACCATGTTGCGTTGAAAAAAACCGCCGTCCGGTGCTGTAAATTTAAAGGAAAGGGTAGCCTGTGTTTCCACCGGTTCTTTATTAGTGAGCATAATCGTATGCCCCTTACCGGGTGCTTTAGGATTTAGAGGCAACGGATAAAGTTCCAAACCCTCTATTCGGGAAATTGTAATAGAAATTGCATCACTGCGTCCCCCATCAAAAATCCATTCCCCTGTCTGTTCATCTTTATATTCGATTCGCGCCACTACATATTCGTCGGTTTTGCCATGGTGAATAGTATCACCGAAGGATTTATAAACAATTATCCGGTAATCACCGGTTTTTTGGCGTGCACTTTCCTCTACGGCTTCCTGTGCAGCAGTTGAAGCTGCGGCAGAACCCCCTGCAGCCGAAACACCTGCGGCCGCAACAGCCGCAACAGTAGCAGCAACACCTAGAATAGCGGCGGTCTTTATATCCGTTGTTTCCTCACCTGCAGTACTTTGAGGCCCGCTATCCTCCACCTGTGTTACCGGAGCAGGCGGAGAAGGTACAACCGGAAGCTCCGGTGCATCTTCCACATCTTCTACAGACTGGGCTACCGAACATACCGGACACGGATAGACACTGCGTATAGTATAATCGTAAGTATAATCATAACCATCCGGTGTATGTGGATTTGTCCCGTCACCGCTAACCTTCCAATAATGTGACTGTGTCCCAATGACCTGCCCACAAGTAGGACACTCAATAAGATCCCCCGAGCCGATAACGGTCGGTGGAGGATCAAGAACAATGCGTTCAGGTTCGCCATGAACAACATCGAAAAATCCTGTCATCAAAATTAACATGATAAAAATAAAAGATAATAGCCAAGTTATTTTAAAAATTGTTCCTTTTTTCGATGAATAAAAACTATGTATATAGCTGATACGCATAAAAACGCCCCCTAATTTATTCGATAGGGCCGATAGAAACATCGTCCCGACATTTTTCCCCATTATCTTTGCTTTACCCATCATAGCATATACGATTGAAGGTCACAATATTTTTATAAAAACATCATTGACACATCTCGGTAAATTGTCAATGATGCACTGGAGACGGCAAACTATGTGGAAATTGTTATTCTGAGCGCAGCGAAGAATCTCGACCGGATTAAAATACAAATCCTTCGTTATGTCCAGGATAACAAAAAGTAAGAAAGGTGTTTTTTCACACAGTTTGACGGTTCCTAATGCATCTAATATCCTACGCCTTCAAATTACCGATCTTTTTCAAGGCTGTTTGAATATCTTTGTAGATTAACGGTTTCATGCTATCCGCATATTTTTCAACATTTGCCCCCTTCAATGCAATAGAAATACTATCTATCAGATCAGGCTTATGCTGTGCAATATCAGGGAGCGATTTAATGCATTGCCTTGCCGTTATGGGTTTTTCATCCGTAATATGTTTTAAATATTCATCAATTATTTCATCAATTTTGAAATCAATATCCCATTTTGCATTTGCGGAAATCAAGGCCAATCCCCTTGCCCTGATATAAGAATTAGAATCCCCCAACATTTGAACGAATATATTAAAGTATGGATAAAGAATATTCGATTTTCGGCTTTCCGCCCCAAGTTGTTTTAAGCATCCGTAGGCAAATTTATTGTCCTTATCGTACAGAGCATCGATTAATTCCTTTATTTTATTCATGCAATTTTCATCCTTTAACCTAGTTTTTCTAAAATCTATTTCTTTCCCTTCTTATTCATCGCCTCTTGCCTTTTTTCCTTCGGCATCTTTTCTATTGCATATCTCAATGAGGTCCTCGGCATTATGTCTCTTTTATCTAATACGTATTGATATACATCTTCTTCATATTCTGTGCCCAAAGATTTCAACATCCAGCCATAACCTTTCTGCACCAAATCACCGGTATCCAATAACAATTTATCCGCAATTTCAAAAATATCTTTCTTAAATAGTCCTTTTTTGGCCGGTATAATAAACGATACGGCAGAAGCCCGCCTGACCCATCTGTTTTGGGAATTGGCCCATTCCTTAAGTTTTTCTACGTACGAAGGATATTTCTCCAAAAATGTCCCGACAGTATGGTTACAAAAAGTATCGCAAGACGCCCAATTGCTCACATATGTATTTACCCATCTTTCAAATACAAAAAAATCATCCTCGGTATACTGCTCATTAACCGCATATGACCAATTGCATGCAACAAAGGACTCTTCCAGCATCCCGGAAGCCCATAATTGCTCACATAAATTAAATATTTCTTTTTTGGGAAGCTTTTCGATACTTTTGAATGTCTGTTTAGATATCTTCGAAACTACAGAAGCTTTTACGCCATATGATTTTACCTCTTCCTTAAAAAATCTTTTACCGCTTATCTCGGTTTTTTCATCGGCATTATCGGCCAATTCCCGTCTTACCCATTCTATTGTATTTGATGCCGCGGTCACATCTGGTTGGATCCGGTCCGGTCCTTCCAAAACAGATGATGATTTATTGAATTCCTTCGTGTGCTCATTTCCCATCTTTACAATCCCTTTCATGACCTACATTTATTTTAAAGCAATTTTTACCATTTAAAATACTGATTATATTATGTTGTTTTATTCTACGCAAATTCCAGATCCCCTTTACCCTTAGTAAGTTTTTTATATTATTATAATCGCATATAATACGGGACTTAAGCAAAACAAGACAGTTGAAACGTCCCCATGTCTCTCCCCCCCCTTGGGCTCCCTTGACACAGGTTGCTGTTTAAGATATTATATATATAACAACAATAAATGGAATTTACCTTGTTAGGTGAGATTACTGCATAGGATATACGCCACTGCCCAGAAACGTCTAGAGACGCCAATGGGTCAACAGGTACTGCCGAAATAAGGCTTTACTTAATGTGGCTGGAATTGTCCCAAAGCCATGCAGAGTCAAAACTCAACGAGTGGAGGAAGTATTTTTTTGTCTTTTTTAAGGCCCCTCATTCGTTGAGGGGTCTTTATTTTAAGGAGGTGAGCCGTGTGGACGACGGGCCCGGTAGTAGTAAAAAACAATTAAATAATGAAAAACATCGTTATCCGGGTCATTCATTTTTCATATGGCATACTCCCGGATAACGCACATGTTTTTGGAGGTGCGTGAAATGAAAGTAAAAACAAACGACATATCAAGGATAGTAAAAAATGACTCCACAAAAATAACGGGTAATTTGTTCAAAGTATCCGAACAAAAAACAGACGAAGTTTTGTACAGTTTCGACACAACTGAAAAGGGGTTAACTCAGGAAGAAGCCGACAATCGACTCGAACTGTACGGTCCGAATATAATTGCCACTGAAAAGGCTGAGCCATGGTATATCCAATTGGCCAAAGCTTTTTGGGATCCGTTTATTTTAGTATTGCTGGGGCTTGCCCTTATTTCTATCTTCACCGATGTGCTTGTAACAACACCGGAAGAAAGAAGTTTTGAGGCAGTCGTTGTGATCACAATAATGGTGGTCATCAGTGTAGTGCTTAAATTTTCACAGGAATATCGTTCAAATATGGCAGCAGAACAATTAAAAGCCCTGGTTAATACCACTACTGCCGTGATACGAAGTGATGCGGGCAGATATGAGATAGATATGAAACAGATTGTGCCGGGCGATATTATTTATTTAGCAGCCGGTGACATGATTCCGGCAGATATGAGGCTGATTTCGGCCAAAGACCTGTTTGTCAGCCAATCCGCTCTGACCGGAGAATCCCTTCCCGTGGAAAAACGTGCGGAAATTCAGTACAACAATGAAAATGAAAAAGCAATGAGCATAACAGATATCGAAAACATCTGTTTTTTAGGAACAAATATAATAAGCGGCGCAGCACAGGGAATAGTTGTTGCCACAGGCGATAACACTTATTTCGGTTCCATGGCAAAATCTTTGATAGGGCAGCGGGCTCAAACCAGTTTTGACAAGGGAGTCAGGAGTGTGACCCAACTTCTTATAAGATTTATGATGATAATGGTCCCTATTGTGTTTCTGATAAACGGAATCACCAAGGGAGATTGGCTTCAAGCCCTCTTATTTG
>CAYOGD010000064.1:0-7724 GCA_964403395.1 uncultured Alkaliphilus sp. | reverse complement strand
TCTTCTAAAAGCGCAAACCTCGGCACCAGTCTCCATGGCCTGGTACCAGTCCCCAAACGAGGACTCCTGATGAGGTTGCCATTACTGAGATTGATCAAAAACATAAGCAGCGCCTGAATATCAACAACTTACGATATCAGGCGCTACTTATTTTCTTTGTTACCCATTCTGTACCTCACTGTAAAGATTCAACATACATTTTACTCATTTGTTGCTCTGTCAATCATCTTAACTCCTGCATTTGCTCTATCGCTTTATCCGGTACTGCTGTTACTTATCGGATTGCGACCTTACTTCTGCAGCCAACGAGTATATTACATTGACTTCGAAACAACAAGTAAAACTTTTGTTGTATTATAATTATATCCCAAATATTTATTTTTAAACATAAAATTAAATATATTTTTAATATTTCATGAAAGATTATAATTGATTAAACAAGATATTTTTGGTAAAATTCATGTAAGCCAATCTATATAATGGTTTGGTATCATCCTATAAATAATAAAATAAAAAATAAGGTCTGTCGGAAGCATAAAATAAATTTGTTTACCACTGTCCAAAGCAAGGGGGAAAAATATATGAATGAAATACCGAAAAAAGATTGGTCATTGACGGCAATAAGGGAAAGAATAATAACGATGTTTCGTAATAATAGCAGTATTTTAGATGAATGCATCCTAATTAATATAAAAAGGATTTATTATTTATCGTTAATTATAATTCCCAGCCGAATTTTTCATATTTTACTTTTCGTCAGCTCTCCTTCTACACCAAAGGCATGGGCCCAAGGCATTATTTTTTCTCATTCTATCTTGCTTGCTTTTTGGATCATAATTTTCTTTGTTACATATCGATTAAAAGATAAAACACAGACAAACACATTTATTTATTCTTTACAATACATCGTTGTAATTGTCACCATGGCTTCCGGTGTTATCATAGTTGCCATTGACCAGATGGTAACTACAAGCATTACCCCTCTTTTAACTGTCAGTATTGTTATCGGCGCCGTTTTTTTAATAAGGCCGTTAATCTCCGCTATTATTTATTTTACCTCATATATGGCCTATTATTATTTGATGGCACTGACCATAACTAATCAACAGGTACTCCTTTCCAACAGGGTCAACGGAACTACGGTTGTCAGCATTGGCTTCTTAATCAGCGTTATGACTTGGCATTACAATTATACTAATATCACCCAAAAGAAACGCATAGAAATGCAACAAAAACAATTAGAACGATTGGCCTATTATGATCCACTAACCAACCTTTACAACAGACATTTTTTTAATGAAATAATTGAAAAGGAATTTTCCGCCGTACAGCGTTATGGGTATGAATCCGCAATTATAATTTTAGATATTGATGATTTTAAGAACATCAACGATACATATGGGCACCCGGTGGGAGATCAGGTACTCAAACAACTGGCTGAACTCATTATCAGTAATGTTAGAGAATCCGATACAGTATCAAGGTTTGGCGGAGAGGAATTTATTATCTTGGCACCAAAAATTTCTTTAGATGGGGGATTTGCACTTGCGGAGAAATTAAGAAAATTAATTGCTGAAAATGAATTTATCACAGGTGCGGCCACATCATATATCACTGCCAGCCTCGGTGTGTCATTGCTGCGGGCAACTGAAAAATATGGATTGGAAAATTATTTTTCATTGGCGGATAAGGCTCTTTATTTAGCTAAAAAACGAGGGGGAAATAGGGTGGATAAGGCTTTATAGAAAAGACCACGGTGTCAGGTACAGTGGTTCTTCGTTTCCATGGTCCTCCATCCTCGTGTTTTACAGTCTCCATGGCCTGGTACCAGTTCCCAAATGAAGACTGCTGATGAGATTGCCATTACTGAGATTAACCAAAAACATAAGCAGCGCCTGAATATCAACAACTTACGATATCAGGCGCTACTTATTTTCTTTGTTACCCATCTTGTACCTCACTGTAAAGATTCAACATACATTTTACTCATTTGTTGCTCTGTCAATCATCTTAACTCCCGCATTTGTTCTATCGCTTTGTCCGGTACTGCCGTTGCTTATCGGACTGCGACTTTACTCCTGCAGCCAAAGAATATATTGACTTCGAAACAACAAGTAAAACTTTTGTTGTATTACATTTATATCCCTAATATCTATCTTTAAACATAAAATTAAATATATTTTTAATATTTTTAGTCCTGATGGATTTTTTTAAAATCCCAGATTCTTCTTTAATAATTTAATAGTAGTTTCCGGGTTGGCTTTTCCTCTGGTTTTACCCATTATTTTACCGATTATTGATTGTAACGCCTTTTCTTTTCCACCTTTATATTCCTTAACTGCTTTTTCACTGCTTGCTATAGCTTCTTGGATTATGGGCAGAAGGGTATCAATATCATTGATTTGCTCCAGGTCTTTTTCCTTTACAATCACTGAAGGTGATTTATCTTCTTTTATCATTTCTTCTAAAACCTTTTTGCTAGAACTGCTGGTTATTTTTCCGTCTTCCAATAAGTCAACTAACTCGGCTAGATGCTTATACGAAAAAGGCGCCTCAAAATCATCGGTATCCACAATCCTGAATATTTCTGTGATCATTATATTTGCCAGAGTTTTAGGGTTTTTGCATAATTTAACCGCTTCTTCGAAATAGTCCGCGATATCTATTGATGCGATCAATTGTTCCGCATCGTAACTGTTCAGGCCGTATCTCTCCATATATAATCTCTTTCTCACATCCGGCAAATCAGGCAATGTCTTTCTCAGTTTTTCTATTTTTTCTTCATCTATTATTATCGGCATTAAATCCGCGTCCGGTAAATATCTATAATCCTGTGCATCTTCCTTGGTTCTCATGGAGAAAGTTTTTCCGCTGTTTTGGTCGAAACGCCTAGTTTCCTGTATTATGATCCCGCCGTCCTTTATTTCCTTGATCTGTCTCTGTGCTTCATATTCTATGGTTCTCATAACGGATTGGAAGGAGTTCAGGTTTTTCATCTCTGTCCTCGTACCATATTCTTTCTCACCCTTTTTCCTGACAGACAGATTCACATCGCATCTGAAAGAGCCTTCATTCATTTTACAATCCGATACTCCTATATATAGCATTATGGCACGGAGTTTCTGTAAAAATGCCCTTGTCTCTTCCGCCGATCTCAAATCCGGTTCGGAGACAATCTCTATAAGGGGCACTCCGCTGCGATTGTAATCCACTAAGGTACCCAGTCCATCTCTATGAATCAATTTTCCTGCGTCTTCTTCTATATGGATCCTGGTAATTCCTATAGTTTTCTTCTTTCCTTCAACTTCAATATCCAGATGCCCATCATGGCAGATTGGCGGTTCATCCTGGGATATCTGATAAGAAGTCGGCAGGTCAGGATAGAAATAATGCTTTCTATCTTGTTTACTGTTTCCGGTGATCTCGCAGTTTGTGGCCAATCCTGCCTGTATGGCATAGTTTATAACTTCTTCATTTAACACGGGCAGCGTTCCCGGGAATCCCATACATACCGGACAGCAGTGGGTATTCGGTTCACCGCCAAATTCCGTAGTACAGGCGCAAAATATTTTTGTTTTTGTCTTCAGCTCCACATGGACTTCTACTCCTATTACTATTTCATAATCCTTATCCATTATTTGTCACCTCCATGGGAATTAAGTTCTTTTTTAGCTTCATTTTGCTTGCAATCGGGGATACAGCGGTTATGTTGTTTTTCACGAGAATCAAGTTTCTTTTCAATCTTATTTCGCTTGCAATCGGGGGTATAGCGATTGTGCTGCTTTTCACGGGAGTCAAATTCCCCCTCAATCTCATTTCGTTTGCAATCTGGAATATAGCGATTTTGCCGCTTTCCGTGGGAATCAAGTCCCTTTTCAATCTGATTGGCTAATTGTATCAGAGTTTTTTCATCAAAGCTCGAGGAAAGCATGTATAATTCCATATATTCATCTTCAGTGCTTCTGTATGGTATTGAAAGCATAGGATATCCCGTCATACTCCCTAATTCCTTATAGCCTTCCTTTAGATTTTCATCTAAATCATCTGATAGTGGCAATAACAGGATTGAACCGTCCTCCAATATTTTATCTATTTCGTCTTTGATCAAGCTTCTTATTTTCTGTGATTTTTTGTAGTACCTATCGTACTGTTCCGCATTGATTACATGATTGCCGAATATGATGGTTTTCTTTGCCTCTTTCCCGAATCCTTCCGAACGGGTATTTTTGTACAATTCCTCTCTATTTTCATAATTATCGGATCTGTATCCGTATCTTATGCCGTCATATCTGGCGGTAGCGGATGCAAACTCCGCACTTGATAGGATCTTGAATGCCGGGAGTATATATTTTCCGGTTTCTATTGTGCTTTCTTCTACATCTATTCCTAATTCTTTTATATCTTTCACAAGATCATCATTTAAAAGTTCTTTCGGTATTTTTACTTTTGATACTGCGCGGGCGGTTTTTCCCGTGTCGGAATCATCACCCTTGGCCTCGTTCTCTTGAAGGCCATGGGGACTGCCCACAAAAGAACCGTCTCCCTGGGTTCCGTTCCCTTGAAGCTCATGGGGACTGTTCATTTGGTCAATCTTTGTTGACCAAGGGGATTGTCCCCTGTGGCCGCCACATTTAAAATCATCCGGGATTCCCTGCCGGTGCTTGGAATGACAATCATCGCACGGATCATCATCCCTCTGCGTCCCTAAATCCACAGAAGTCGAATCCCTCTTATCATAGCCGCTTATTGCATTTAAAACTAAGGCCAAATCATTTGCTCCTTTTGCTATAAGAGTAAGAGGGCTCAGGCTGGAAGTAGCCGAAATAATTCCATATCTTGATACCAGTCCATAACTGGGTTGGAGCTTCGCCACATTTTTTCCTTCTCTGTCGGAACCGATGACCGCCAACGCACCCTTATCCAAAATACATCTAACACTGTATTCTCTATCTTCCAAACTGAATTCGGATATTTTGATTTTACCTAAGATTATTGCATCTTCCGCCGACAGTTTTTCTATTATGGTGGCATTAAAGGGCGGGATATAATCCTTCAGGATTTTACTGCCTGCCTCCGTCAATATTCCCTTAGTAGAGATATCTTCAGTAACGGCAATAGGAATTCCGGCCAATGCCCCCAGTTTTTCTCCATTTTTTCTTTTCATATCAATTTCTTTGGCTTTTTCTATTGATTCTTCTTCGCATAGGCTCTTATATACTTTTTTATCCAACCCTTTTTCAAATATATTTTTCAAATATATTTTAATTATTTCTTCATTGGTGATTTCTTCTTTATCCATTAAATCCATAAGCTCTGAAATGTTTTTATCCAATATATTCATTTTTTCTCCCTCCCGGCCTCTATTCAATAACCTTAGGTACTAATATATATCCGTCCTCTACAGTAGGGGCATTGGCAAGCAGCTCTTCTCTGGTAAATTCTTTTTCCACTATATCCTTTCTGGTAACATTAGGAATTGGAAGTATATTTATTGTCGGGGCTATACCTTCCGTATCTATATCCTTTAATACTGCAACAAATTTTATTAATTCTTTAACTTCTCTTTCTATTTCTTCCCTTTCCTTCTCATCTAAAAGTAATTGAGATAATTCTTCCAGTTCGTTTATATCTAATTTTGTTTCTATTTCTGTTTCCGATTCTTTTTTATCTTCGCCGGTATGTTTCCCTATTGATAAGCCTAAAATATCAAGCTGTTCCTTATCAACCGTACTTGGTGCATCACTTAAAAGACAGCTTGCCTCTCTTGTCTTCGGAAATGCTATTACATCCCTTATACTATCCGATTGGGACATAATCATGACTAACCTGTCCAATCCGAAGGCAAATCCGCCATGGGGGGGCGTACCGTAGGAAAATGCTTCTAATATAAATCCGAATCTATCCAGGATTTCTTCATCAGATAAACCTAATACTTCAAACATCTTCTTTTGTATATCGTTCCTATGGATTCTGATACTGCCGCTGCCAAGCTCTATACCATTCAGGACAAAGTCATAGCTCATTGCATTTATTTTGTCCAAATCTTCGCCGGCCAGGAACTTATCAACTTCCACCGGCATGGTAAACGGATGATGCATGGCCACATATCTTCCGTCTTCTTCCGACCATTCTAAAAGTGGGAAGTCCGTAACTATCAGGAATTTATAATCATCTTTATTCCTGAGTCCCAGCATGTCCCCTATGTGTAATCTCAAGTTTCCTAAGGTCCTGTATATAACCGGAAGTGTATCCGCACAGAAAATTATCAAATCTCCCGGTTCAGCTTTCATTGCCTTTATTATTTCATTTACTTCATTTTCCGATAGGAACTTTGTCAGTAATGTTCTCAGATTTCCATTCGGTTCTATGGCAATCCAGGCCATACCCTGAGCACCGTAATCCATAGCAAGTTTTGTAAGATCATCTATTTCATTTCTTGTAAAGGAGTTTCCGCCCTTTATATTCAAGGCCCTTGCGGCCCCGCCGCTGTCTACTACATTTCTAAAGACCTTAAATCCGCAATTCTTGGCTATATGGCTTAAGTCTACTATTTGCATATCAAATCTTATATCCGGCTTGTCGGTACCGTATAAATCCATGGCCTCCTGATAGGTCAGCCTTGGGAAGGGGTCCTCGTATTCAATATTCATCACTTCTTTGAATACATTCTTGAACAATCCTTCCATATGTTCCAGTACTTCTTCTTGTGATACGAAGGACAGCTCTACATCCACCTGGGTAAATTCCGGCTGCCTGTCCGCACGCAAGTCTTCGTCCCTAAAGCATTTCGCTATTTGGTAGTATTTGTCTATGCCGGATACCATCAATATTTGTTTAAATATCTGAGGTGATTGGGGCAGTGCATAGAATTTGCCCTCATGGATTCTGCTGGGTACTAAGTAATCCCTTGCACCTTCCGGTGTGCTTTTAGTCAATATCGGCGTTTCAACTTCCATAAAGTCCCTGTCCTCTAAGTATCTTCTTATGGATTTTACGATACTATGTCTCAATGCAAGATTTTTGTATAGTTTTGGCCTGCGTAAATCCAGGTATCTATGGGTAAACCTTATTTCCTCCCTTACATTGATATTGTCTTCCACCGGAAACGGCAATGGTTTTGATCTTGATAATATCTCTAAATCTCTTGCCCTCAGTTCTATGGTTCCTGTGGGGATATTCGGATTGTATGTCTCCTCATCCCTCTGTTCTATTTGGCCTTGAACCTTTATTACAAATTCGTTTCTCAGGCTCTCCGCCAGGGAGAATATTTCTTTTCCTGTTTTCTCTATGTTGAAAACTACTTGGAGTATCCCTGTTTTATCTCTTAAATCAACAAACAATACTCCGCCCATATCTCTTATTCTTTGAACCCAGCCTGTTACTGTGGCCGTAGTAGCCTTATCTTTTTCATATATCCGACCACAATAGTGGCTTCTTTTTTGTTCTATCATTTTTTCTCACCTACTATATATTTATTTTCTATATTTATTAAGATCAAAAAAACCAGGGGGTCAGGTACAGTGGTTCTTTTTGTCAGGTCAGGCATAAAGGTCATGAAGACTAAGAACCGAGGGGTCAGGTACGGTGGTTCTTTTCGAACCAGGGGGTCAGGTACGGTGGTTCTTTTTGTCGGGTCAGGCATAAAGGTCATGAAAAAACCCTTCGTTCGCTATTTAAATAGGGACGAAAGGTTTTGGTTTCGCGGTACCACCCAGATTGATTAT
>CAYOGD010000063.1:0-7873 GCA_964403395.1 uncultured Alkaliphilus sp. | reverse complement strand
TGGGCATCGGGGGGAGATTAGGTACAATAGCTGCTATATCATGTTTTGCATGGCTCGGGTTTAAGAAAGTATTTGTAGAGATAGATGAATTGTTTGAATAGGGGGACAAATTTATGAAGAACAACAGAACGAAATTAGTAGCATATTTGGGTATGCTGTCCCTGTTAGCCAGCTTAATCATGGGCCTATTGGGATTTACAAATAGCACCAGGGATATAAATAATGTCAAAAACCAATTATTGAAAAACCATGTCGAAAACAATATAAATCTGACGATGAAATATGTTAAAAGTTCCTACGGCACATTGACCCAGGGAGTCGGGACCCTGCTTGATAGCGACGGTAACAGTATAGAAGGAGAACACGAAGTAGTGGATACTATATTGGAAGACCTGGGGGACAAATCCACCATTTTTGTTAAGGTCAATGATGACTTTAAAAGAATTTCGACAAATATTATGTCTTCTGAAAACCGGAGGGCAATAGGCACATTTTTGGGCACCGATCATAATGCATATGAAACAGTGATGAGAGGTGAACTCTATGCGGGAGAAGCGACAATACTGGGCGAAAACTATTATACGGCCTATCGGCCCATAAAGGATACCAATCAGAATGTAATAGGGTTATTATTTGTGGGTGTGCCCATGGAAACATTAGATAATATTATAAAGGTACATGATGCAAAGATGGACAAAATCAATGTAGCAATCATTCTGCTGAGGGCTGTTTCGTTAGGTTCATTGATTGTGCTGGTAGGGACATCGGTTACGAGGAGAAAACCTGACAGTCCTCCGGGACATTCGTCAAAATAGCTTCTTTACATGTTCAAACGACCATTTCTACCTTAAAATGAGACAGATAAATAAAGCAGGGTTAAAAATTCCGGGAGGGTCAAAACCCTTGCAAAAATTTTAAAGATAAATAACAAAATGTGACACAGTTCGTTTCGTATAGTGAACTGTGCCTTTCTCTTATAAAGGCTCTATTTCGGTATTGTAGCAAAGGGAAGTTGCATTTTGTTTTTACTATAAATAATTGTATAGTCCAAGGGATAGATAACTTTATTCGTTTATTGTTAATTTTTCTACTATTTAAAATTTTTTGTGTTATAATATATTTTACAATAATGTGCCATAATAGTTTCTTTTAGAATCTTTGGCTTTATTTGATGCACTTTAGGGGGTAATTAAAATGAAAAGGGTGGTCAGTGTAAGTATCGGTGATTCTAAAAGGGATCATTATGTGGAGACAGAGATAATGGGCGAAAAGTTTATCATTGAACGCATCGGTACGGACGGCAGTATACAGAAGGCAATCGAATTGATAGAAAAAATGGACGGAAAAGTTGATGCAATCGGGATGGGCGGTATTTCTTTGCATCTATGGGCAGGGAACCGTTCGTATACCATCAGGGCAGCATTGCCTATTAAGAGGGCGGCTAAGATCACACCGGTGGTTGACGGTGCCGGTCTCAAAAATACATTGGAGAGAAGAATTATTACATATTTGCACGATAACGATATAGTTAATTTTACGAAAAAGAAGGTATTGGTTACCAGCGGATTGGATCGTTTCGGTATGGCGGAGAGTTTGGACCATCATGGAGCCGATATAATATTGGGTGACCTGATATTTGCTATCGGTGTAAATATCCCCATACATTCACTGAAGGGCCTGTACAGAGTAGCGGCTGTGGCAGCTCCTATTGCCTGTATGCTGCCGTTTCATATGATATATCCCACCGGGGAAAAACAAAATAAAAATAACGGCAGTAAATTTGCTAAGCACTATAATAACGCGGAAATTATAGCAGGAGACTTTCATTATGTTAAAAAATTCATGCCTATCGACATGAGGAACAAAATAATAATCACAAATACAGTTACTGCGGAAGATGTGAGCCAATTGAGAGACAGGGGCATAGAGCTGCTCGTTACCACCACACCGGAATTTAACGGCAGATCTTTTGGAACCAATGTGATGGAAGGGGTGGTGATTTCTCTTCTCAAGATGAGTGGAAAGGGAAACACGCCGGCCGAATATGACGAAATTCTGGATAAACTCGATTTGAAACCCAGGATAGAATATTTAAATAAAGCCGGAGTGGCCGTACAATGTTAAAAGCCCGGTTTTCACTTGACATTTAATACCTACTATTTTATAATATGTAGAATATAAATGCCTAAACAGTGGAATGAATATCAGGAAGCTAAACACATATCGTGATTTCCCATGAAAAAATATACAATTTTAAGATAATATATTGTAAGACAAAATGATGGGGGTTTCCGAATCAGTGCCCATGTAACAAATAGTATAAGTTTGTTATATAATAAAGAAATATAAAGGGCTTATGAAAACATATGTTATGAACTAATATCATAACAATATTTTAATGGGCATCAGTAATCCATATAAGGATTTAAATTTAATCAATTATAGAGAGGGAGGGAAATGTTATGGTAGATAAAGAAATTGTTTTAACAGTTCATGGGCTAAAAAAACTGGAAGATGAATTAGAATTGCTCAAAACAGTGAAAAGAAAAGAGATAGCCGAAAGAATAAAGCAATCAATTGCTTTTGGAGATATAAGCGAGAATTCGGAATATGATGAAGCCAAAAACGATCAAGCTCAGATAGAAGACAGGATAAAAAAACTTGAAGCCATGCTCCGCAGAGCTACCATAATAGACGAAGATGATATTAATACAGATATTGTCAGTATAGGCGCAACAGTACAAGTCAAGGATTTAGAGTTTGACGAAATAGTTGAATATATGATAGTAGGGTCAGTTGAAGCAGATCCATATGAGCTCAAAATATCTAATGAGTCTCCTGTTGGCAAATCCTTGATAGGATCCAAGGTTGGGGAAGTCGTAGAGATACAGATTCCCGATGGGATTACCAGATACGAGGTATTACAAATAACAAGATAAGCTGGGGGCATACTAGTGATGAATGAAGAACAGGATTTAAATGAATTACTTAAAATCCGTGTAGATAAATTGAAACATTTAAAGAGTATAGGCAAGGATCCTTTCGAAATAGAAAAGGTTCATGTCACTCATCATAGTGAAGAAATCAAAGAAGGGTTTGAACAGTTAGAAGGAAGAGAAGTGACGATAGCAGGGCGCCTCATGGCTAAACGGGGCCATGGCAAGGCGGGGTTTATCAATATTCAGGACAAAGAAGGCCTGATACAATCATATGTAAGGCAGGACAGAATAGGTGAAGAGGACTATGAACTCTTTACCACCTATGATATAGGGGATATTTTAGAGATAAAGGGTGAAGTTTTCAAGACAAAAAAAGGAGAAGTTTCCATAAGGGCGAATGAAGTCCGTCTGCTTGTAAAATCGATTCAAATTTTGCCCGAGAAATGGCATGGATTGAAGGATCATGATCTGAGGTACAGGCAGAGATATGTAGATTTAATAGTCAATCCGGAGGTAAAGAAAACATTTATTATCAGGTCCAAGATAATCAAGGCAATAAGAGAATATTTGGACGATAGGGGATATTTGGAGGTAGAGACCCCTATATTAGGCACTATAGCCGGGGGGGCTAATGCCAGGCCTTTTATCACATATCACAACACCTTGGATATTCATATGTATCTGCGGATTGCAAACGAATTATTCCTAAAGAGGTTGATAGTCGGAGGGTTTGATAAGGTATACGAAATGGGTAAGATGTTCAGAAATGAAGGTATATCCATCAAACATAATCCCGAATTTACAGGCATTGAGATTTATGAGGCTTATGCAGATTATAACGACATGATGGAAATCACTGAAAATATAATAGCCTATGCGGCTGAAAAGACCTTAGGCACCGTTAAAATCAACTACCAGGGCCGGGAATTAGATCTGATCCCCCCTTGGAAGAGATTGACTATGATAGATGCGTGCAAAGAATACGCGGGTGTGGATTTTAACCATATCAAAACCGATGATGAGGCAATAAAAGTGGGTAAGGAGCTGGGGATTGAAATTAAGCCCGGGATGAAAAGGGGACATATCATCAGTGAAACATTTGAAGAATATGTTGAAAAATATCTGATCCAGCCTACTTTTATAACACAATATCCTGTGGAAGTATCGCCTCTATCAAAACGAAATCCCGATAATCCGGAATTGACAAATCGGTTCGAGGCTTTTATCAATGCATGGGAAATTGCAAACGCTTTTTCGGAGCTCAACGATCCCTTCGATCAGAGGGAAAGGTTTATGGAGCAATTGGCACAGCGTGAAGCCGGTGATGAAGAGGCACATATGTTGGATGAAGATTTTCTAAATGCTCTGGAGGTAGGATTACCGCCTACGGGTGGATTAGGGATAGGAATAGATAGGGTAATAATGTTATTGACAGATTCTCCGTCCATCCGCGATGTGCTGCTGTTTCCTACAATGAAACCCATAGAATCGGAATAGGAATTCATATGTAATGTATATAAGAGGACAGGTCTTTTGTGTATCACTTAGCACAAAGTGTAACACAAAGGATCCGTCCTTAAACTTTTTCAGCAGCCGGGCAGCCTGTTTTGCTCGAATCTTGACATTATCCGTCTCAAATTAAAAATAGAATATAAAATAGAATAGTGGTATAATAATATTAATAGCTGTGAGAAATACTAGGGGGGATAAAGTATGAGTTTCCAGCAGTTGTTTGAAAAAGGAATATCTTTCGAAGTATTCACTCCCGACGACCATGATGTGAATATGGAAAAATTATTGGAAATATACGATGGAATTGAAATTGATGAAGAATTATTTAACAAAATAAAATCAATAGATGGTTCAATATATATATTGGCTTTTGCCGAATTATGGTGTTCAGATTGTATCATAAACTTACCGGCGCTCAAGAAGATAAATGATATCAATCCCGGTATAGTATTTAAAATTCTGCCTAAGGATTTTGATGAAGATTGTATAGAAAAATGTGAGGTATATGATAAATTGAAGATCCCTACCTTCATAATATTAAACGATAAATTTGAGGAGATAGGGAAATTTGTTGAAAATCCTAAAATACTCAATGATATCATAAATAAGGGCAATCAGGTAGAGATTGTTGTAGCAAAGCGTAAGTATCAAAAAGGAGAATATGTGAGTGAAACCATGGAAGAAATTATTGATATCATAATAGAAAAAACCGGTTGATTTTAAGGAACAGCCCCGGATCTGTATCCTGCCTAGATAATGGAGTTTTTAGAGGGAATTTTACAGAGGGTGGTCCAATGGGCGAGATAAAGCGTTATGAAAGCAGGGAGAGGATTTTGATGATTCAAGTTATAAAACGGGACGGCAGGTCGGTAGATCTTGATCTGACCAAAATTGTAAATGCGATCAAAAAAGCGATGGCGGAGACCAAAGAGGGTATAGATGAAGAATTGAGTGTTCGGATCGCGGAGGAGATCGGTGAAAAAATAAGGAGCCAAACAGAGCCCATGCATGTGGAAGAGATACAGGATATTGTAGAGATGAAATTGATGTCTTCCCATAGGAAGGATGTGGCCAAACGCTATATCATATATAGGAATGAGAGGGCAAGGCTCAGAAGCATGTTTAAAAGGGATGTTGAAACCCTGTTGACCGATGAGTTTATCAGTAAATATAAACACCAGCTGTCTCCTTTAAAACAGCTGGGTAATTTTGTATATTACCGCACATATTCCAGATGGCTGCCGGAACAGGGGAGAAGGGAATATTGGTGGGAGACCGTCAGGAGGGCGGTGGAATACAATTGCAGCTTAGTACCTACGAGAAGGGAAGAAGCGGAAAAACTGTTTGATAATATATATAATCTCAGACAATTTTTGTCCGGCAGGACATTTTGGGTCGGAGGCACTGCCGTATCCAAGAATTATCCCATGGCTAATTACAATTGTTCCTTCCTGGTTATAGATAGTTTTGAAGCATTCAGGGAACTTTTTTATTTGCTTATGGTCGGTTCCGGCGTGGGAGCCAGGGTTTTAAAAGACGATGTAGAAAATCTCCCCAAAGTAAGAGTCGATTATGAAATTATACATAAGGATTATACACCTATACCGCATAATGCAAGGGAAGATAATACCAGCCTTTATTTCTCTCATAACAACACTGTTAAAATCACAGTGGGGGACAGTAAAGAGGGTTGGGTACAGTCCTTGGATTTTTTCTTTAAACTTTTATACAGCAATGAATACAGGAATATCAAAACAATCATCATAGATTATGACCATGTCAGGCCGAAGGGAGAAAAATTAAAAACCTTCGGGGGAACGGCCAGCGGACATTCAAGTTTAAAAAATATGTTTTACAAGATAGATAAGGTAATAAAAAACAGTAGAAAATCCGATGTTTTTGAAAAGATAAAATTGAGGCCCATCCATTGTTTAGATATCGCCAATATTATCGGTGAAAATGTTGTTGTAGGCGGTGTCAGGCGGACGGCAGAGATGATTTTGATCGATCCCGACGATAAGGAATGTATAGAGGCTAAATCCAATCTATACAGTCAGATAGACGGGCAATGGATAGTAAATCAGGATATTGTACACAGACAGATGAGCAATAACTCGATCTATTATAGAGAGAAGCCAACCCGTGAGAAGCTGCATTGGCAGATACGGCAGATGCGTTATTCCGGAGAGCCGGGCTGGGTCAATGCAAGGGCTGCATCCAAGAGGAGGCCTAACATGCAGGGTGTAAATCCCTGCGGAGAAATACTGCTGGATTCCCGGGGATTGTGCAATTTGACCACTGTCAATGTTTTAGCATTTGTAAAAGAAGACGGGACATTGGATATGGACAGCCTTTTGGAGGCCCAAAGATTATCCGTCAGGGCCGGATATAGGATGACCTGTGTAGAGCTTGAACTGCACAGCTGGGATAAAATACAGCAGAGAGATAAACTTATCGGCTGTTCACTAACTGGTTGGCAGGATATGGTCAATGCTACCGGTATAACAAAAGAGGAAGAAGCGAATATATTGAGCATGTTGAGAAAAACAGCACGGGAAGAAGTGGATTTATATGCTAAAGAAGTGGGAGAAAATGCTCCCCTGTTGGTGACTACCGTGAAGCCTGAAGGGACATTGAGCCAGTTGCCTACCGTATCCAGCGGTGTTCATTATTCACATTCCTCCTATTATATAAGGAGAATAAGGATAAGTTCCAGCGACCCCTTAGTAAAGGTATGTGAAGAGTTAGGCTATCCGGTTTACCCGGAAGTTGGACAAGATAAAGATACATGTGCCACAAAGGTAGTAGAATTTCCGATAGAAGCGCCGGCGGGAAAGACAAAATATGACGTTTCGGCCATAGAACAGTTAGAAAACTATAAATTATTTATGGAAAACTATGTAGATCATAATTGTTCCATAACCGTTCACGTGAGGGAGCATGAATGGGAAGATGTTGAAGAATGGATATGGCAAAATTGGGATGATGTCGTTGCACTTTCATTTTTGGCACTGGAGGACAATTTCTATCAGCTGCTGCCGTATGAAGCGATTGATGAGGAGGAATATAACAGAAGAAAGGGCGAAATGAAACCTTTTATTCCTTCACTAATAAGCAAATATGAAGAGCAGGAAACAAATTTAGATATAAGCGGCAAGGGCTGTGATAACGGCGCCTGCCCCGTAAGATAAAACAAAGGGGCTGTACCTCCGGTCAGTTTTTTAAAACAGGGGAGGCCATCTTCTATTGTTTGTTGTGTATCACGCATGATACGCAATTTGGCGGTGAAAGCCCGCTATGGGGGCGAGCAGTTGCCAATAATTAGCCAACCGCAGGGGTTTCCACGGCGATGTGGAATCTGAATATAAAAAAACAACGGGGACTGTACTTCCGGTCAGTTTTTTTGACCGGAAGGCCTGTCC
>CAYOGD010000062.1:0-8010 GCA_964403395.1 uncultured Alkaliphilus sp. | reverse complement strand
CCAATCTGCAGATCTCATCCGCCATATCCTCCAATATCATTTGACCGCCCTTGACAATCACCTCTCCGGTTTCGGGATTGAACACATCTTCAAGTGCATATCTTCCCACTATACGGTCATGGAGTTCTTCTATTATCTCGTTTCCGTCTCTGAAGGCCTTCACAGGACTGCCCTTTGCAGCTCCACAATCCTCTTCCCTTATTATAACATCCTGGCTGACATCAACCAGCCTCCGGGTCAGATATCCGGAATCCGCAGTACGCAGAGCGGTATCCGCCAAACCTTTTCTGGCCCCGTGAGTGGAGATAAAATATTCCAACACAGTGAGCCCTTCTCGGAAATTAGCCTTGATCGGGATTTCAAGGGTCCTGCCCGTGGCATTTGCCATCAATCCACGCATTCCGCCAAGCTGACGGATTTGGTTTTTACTTCCCCTGGCACCCGATTGGGCCATTATAAACATATTATTCATGGGATCCAAGCCCTCCATCAGGGCATTGGTAACCCCTTCAGTGATCTCGTTCCAGGTTTCAATAACCTTTTCATATCTTTCCCCATCGGAGATCAAACCTCTTCTGAATGCCTTTTCATATTTATCTACTCTTTCTTCCGCATGTGATATGAGTTCCGCTTTTTCTTTCGGGACTTCCATATCTCCGACTGCTATGGTGATGGCACCGCGGGTGGCATATTCAAAACCGATCTGCTTGATATGATCCAACATTATGGATGTTTGAGTATTCCTATGTTTTCTAAAACATCTATCTATGACTTTTCCCAATGCTTTCTTGTCGCATAAAAAATCCACTTCCAACGAATATGGGTCCACGGTTCTATCCACAAACCCTAAATCCTGAGGAATATGTTCATTAAATATGAACCTGCCGACGGTGCTTTCAACTAATTTTCCTTTATCCTCTTTATTTGCTTTTCTTCTGACTTTCACCCTGGCATGCAGATCTACTATCTTGTTGGTGTATGCCATGAGCATTTCCTCATAATCCCTGAATATCATGCCCTCGCCTTTGATGCCCTTCAATTCTATAGTCAAATAATATGCTCCAAGTACCATATCCTGGGTCGGTGTAGTGATCGGCTGGCCGTCCTTAGGCGCTAATATATTGTTGGTAGCCAACATCAGAAATCTGGCCTCTGCCTGGGCTTCCACGGACAGGGGCACGTGAACCGCCATCTGGTCGCCGTCAAAATCCGCATTATATGCGGTACAAACCAGGGGATGCAAGTTGATAGCTTTCCCTTCCACAAGGACAGGCTCAAAAGCTTGAATACCCAGCCTGTGCAGAGTGGGGGCACGGTTTAAAAGCACCGGGTGTTCGCTTATCACATCTTCAAGGACATCCCAAACCTCCGGCTTCACCTTTTCTACCATCCTCTTAGCACTCTTGATATTATGTGCATAACCGTCTTCAACCAATTTTTTCATGACAAAGGGTTTGAACAGCTCTAAAGCCATTTTTTTGGGCAATCCGCATTGATAAAACTTTAATTCAGGCCCAACAACTATTACGGAACGCCCCGAATAATCCACGCGTTTTCCAAGCAAATTCTGACGGAAACGGCCCTGCTTTCCTTTTAACATGTCGGAAAGTGATTTTAACGGCCTGTTTCCGGGGCCTGTAACGGGCTTACCCCTCCTGCCGTTATCTATGAGTGCATCCACGGCTTCCTGCAACATTCTTTTTTCATTTCTCACTATGATATCCGGTGCACTTAAATCTAATAATCTCTTTAATCTATTATTGCGATTGATCACTCTTCTGTATAAATCATTTAAATCCGATGTGGCAAAACGCCCTCCGTCCAGCTGAACCATGGGTCTCAAATCAGGCGGAATAACGGGAATCACATCCAGTATTATCCATTCCGGTTTGTTTCCCGAACTCCTGAAGGCATCGACTACCTCTAATATTCTGATGGTTCGGATTCTTTTTTGCCCTCTGCTCTCTTTTAATCTCTGTCTCAAATCTTCGTATAATTCATCTAAATCTATATTTTTCAGGAGCTGTTTGACAGCTTCCGCACCCATACCGGCTTTAAAACTTCCACTGCCATATTTCTCTACAGCCTCCACATATTCTCTCTCTGTTAAAACCTGTTTTTCCGCCAAATCGGTTTCACCGGGATCTATGACGATATATGCGGCAAAATACAATACCTTCTCCAAAGATCTGGGGGACATATCCAATATTAAACCCATTCTGCTCGGTATCCCCTTAAAATACCAGATATGAGAGACCGGAGCGGCAAGCTCTATATGCCCCATCCTTTCTCTTCTCACTTTGGATTTTGTCACCTCTACCCCGCAACGATCACATACTACCCCTTTATATCTGACCCTCTTATATTTCCCGCAGTGGCATTCCCAGTCCTTTGTTGGGCCGAATATTTTTTCACAAAATAATCCTTCTTTTTCAGGTTTCAATGTCCTATAGTTAATAGTTTCAGGTTTTTTTACTTCTCCCTTAGATAGTTGTCTGATTTTTTCAGGAGAAGCTAAAGATATTCTGATTGATTCAAAATTATTTAATTCATACAAGGAGTTTCTCTCCCTTCTATAATAGTCTACTCAGTTTCTCTACGTTAGTGTCGGGCTGACCTAACCGACTATTTAAAAATCACCATAGGAATTAAATTTGTCCTTTAAATATTTTTTCTTTATTTTTATATCCTGTTCCGGTTCCTCTAAATCCTCTTCCAAGCCGTCTAAATTATCCTCCGGATTTTCTAAATCTCTTTCCAAATTTTCCAGGCTATCTTCCGAGTCTCCTAAATCGTCCTCTAAAGTCTCCAGATCGCTCTCCGAATCCTCTTCTATAATATAATCCACATCTATATCGTCATTATCACCATCGTCAGGCTCATCATTTTCATCACCGGATAATACAACCGTCGATTCGGTGATATAATCTCCATACTCCATATCAAGCTCGCTGTCTTCTTCATCTACGGATTCCTTGATCTCAATTTCAGCTTCCTCCTCCGTAAATACCTTGACATCCAAGCATAAGCTCTGCAGCTCTTTTATCAGCACCTTAAATGATTCCGGCACACCGGGTTCCGGTATGTTTTCACCTTTCACAATACACTCGTAGGTTTTAACACGTCCGATCACGTCATCGGATTTTACTGTTAAAATCTCCTGCAGTGTATGAGCAGCACCGTATGCTTCCAGGGCCCAAACTTCCATCTCTCCAAATCTCTGGCCTCCGAATTGAGCTTTGCCCCCTAAAGGCTGCTGTGTAACCAAGGAATACGGCCCCGTGCTCCTCGCATGAATCTTATCATCTACGAGATGATGGAGCTTAAGCATGTACATGTATCCTACAGTTACCTCATTATCAAAGGGCTCTCCGGTTCTGCCATCATATAATTTTACTTTACCGCTCCTTGAAAAACCTGCCAATTCCAAGGCATCCATTATATCATACTCATTTGCCCCGTCAAATACGGGTGTAGCGATCTTCCAACCTAAAGTTTTTGCCGCCAACCCTAAGTGAACCTCCAGTACCTGGCCAATATTCATACGCGAAGGCACACCTAACGGATTTAATACTATCTCCAATGGAGTACCATCCTCTAAAAATGGCATGTCCTCAGCAGGCAATACCTTGGAAATAACACCTTTATTTCCGTGACGCCCGGCCATTTTGTCCCCGACGCTGATTTTTCGTTTTTTAGCAATATACACCCTTACGAGTTCATTCACTCCCGGCAGTAATTCGTCTCCGTTTTCACGGGTAAACACTTTGATATCTACTATGATTCCGGATTCGCCGTGGGGTACTCTCAAAGAAGTATCCCTCACTTCTCTCGCTTTTTCTCCAAATATTGCCCTCAAAAGCCGCTCCTCCGCAGTGAGCTCGGTCTCTCCCTTAGGTGTGACTTTGCCCACTAAAATATCTCCGGAACGCACCTCGGCCCCTACATAGATAATCCCTCTCTCGTCCAGGTCCTTCAGAGCGTCCTCTCCTACATTGGGGATATCCCTCGTGATTTCTTCAGGCCCCAATTTTGTGTCCCTGGCTTCCGATTCGTATTCTTCAATGTGTATAGAAGTCAATGCATCCTCTTTGACAAGTTTTTCATTTATCAATATGGCATCTTCATAATTATATCCTTCCCATGCCATAAAGCCTACCAGGCAGTTTCTTCCCAGAGAAATTTCACCTTGGTTTGTAGAAGGCCCATCGGCTATCACATCCCCTGCATTGACCGTTTCGCCCTTCTGCACAATGGGACGTTGATTTATGCATGTTCCCTGATTGGAACGTCTGAACTTGAGCAATCTATAATCATCTCTCTGTCCGTCTTCATCTTTCCTGATGACAATCTTGTCCGACGATACCTTCTCCACAACACCACTGTTCTTAGCTATAACTACAACCCCCGAATCCCTTGCGGATTGATGTTCCATACCCGTACCGATTATAGGAAAATCGGTAACCAGGAGGGGAACAGCTTGACGCTGCATATTTGCGCCCATCAGGGCACGGTTTGCGTCATCATTTTCAAGGAAGGGAATCATGGCAGTGGCCACGGATACTACCTGTTTAGGGGAAACATCCATATAATCCACTTCGTCCGCAGGTACAACATCTATACTTCCAAAGTAGGTCCTGCATGTTACCCTCTTATTTATAAATCTGCCCTCCGCATCAAGAGGTTCGTTTGCCTGTGCTAAAATGAGCAGGTCCTCCTCATCGGCGGTCAAATATTCTATATTGTTAGTTACAACACCCCTCTTTTTATCTACTTTCCTGTAAGGTGTTTCAATAAATCCATACTCATTGATCCGTGCATATGTGCTCAATGAATTGATAAGCCCTATATTAGGCCCTTCCGGCGTCTCTATAGGACACATGCGCCCATAATGAGAATGGTGAACATCACGAACCTCAAAGCCCGCTCTCTCCCTTGAAAGCCCTCCCGGACCCAAAGCCGACAATTTTCGCTTATGGGTCAATTCTGCCAAAGGATTGGTCTGATCCATAAATTGGGACAATTGAGAACTCCCGAAAAACTCTTTGATCGCAGCAGATACCGGCCTTATATTGATAAGGGCTTGAGGAGTCGCCAAATCGACATCCTGTATGGTCATACGCTCTTTCACCACTCTTTCCATACGGGAAAGTCCGATTCTGAATTGATTTTGTAACAATTCCCCCACAGAGCGCAATCTCCTGTTTCCTAAGTGATCTATATCATCTATATTTCCGGTATTATGAGCTAAATTAAATATATAACTTATGGATGCTATAATATCCGCAATTATTATATGCCTTGGAGAAAGCTCTCTTATTCGCTCCTTGATTGTTTTCTTGATTTCATCTTCCGTATCACAAGTTTCCATAATCTCCTTGAGTACCGGATAATAGACTTTTTCAGTAATTTTTAATTCATCTATATTGAATGGAACATGTCTGTTAATATTTACAAAATTATTTCCTAAAACTTTTATTATTTTATTATCTTCCGTATAAACTGATGCTTCATTTATCCCTAAATCTTGTACCATTATGGAAGTATCGCGATCAATCCTTGCGCCTTCTTCCACCAATACTTCTCCCGTATTGGGATCTATTATATTAGCTGCTGATTTTTTACCCACTATCCTATTTGATAGGGATAGTTTTTTGTTAAATTTATACCTTCCCACCTTAGCCAAATCATACCTCTTAGGATCAAAAAGCAAAGTTTCCAATAAAGACCTTGCATTTTCAACTGTAGGCGGTTCTCCCGGACGCAGCTTTTTATATATTTCCAATAATGCATCTTCTGTCGTTTCCGTATTATCTTTTTCCAATGTGATGGATAAGCGTTCATCCTCACCTAACAATTCTTTTATTTCAACATCCGAACCATAACCCAGTGCTCTTAAAAGTATTGTAATAGGCTGTTTACGTGTACGGTCAATCCTTACGGATACAATCTCTTTTGAATCTGTTTCATACTCCAGCCATGCCCCTCTGTTGGGGATTACAGTAGCAGAAAAGAGCTGTTTCCCGGTTTTATCGAATTCTTTTTTATAATAAACGCCCGGCGAACGGACAAGCTGGCTCACTATAACCCTTTCTGCCCCATTAATAATAAATGTGCCTGTTTGGGTCATCAAAGGAAAGTCTCCCATAAAGACTTCCTGCTCTTTAACTTCTCCGGTCGACCTATTTATAAGCCTCACCTTTACTTTTAACGGTGCTGCATATGTGACATCTCTTTCTTTTGAATCTTCAACATTATATTTGGGTTTTTCATCGAGTGAATAGTCAACAAACTCTAGGATAAGGTTTCCTGTATAGTCTTCAACAGGTGAAACATCATTGAAAACCTCTTTCAAGCCCTCGTTCAGGAACCATCGATATGATTCGTTTTGTAATTCGATAAGATTAGGCATTTCCAGGACTTCATCTATTTGAGAATAGCTCATTCTGATCTTTTTGCCGAGTTGGACAGGATGTGGCATCATATAATTCACCCCTTGTAATATTAAAATTCCATATTGCCTTTACAAAACATAAAATTTTTATAATAAATAATAAAAATACCCAAAGCTTTTTATCGCTTTTGGTCTATTTTCCATACACAACCATCTTTTATACTATTGCCTTTTTGTTTTCTTTTATACTATCTTTAAAAATAACAAAAAATCCGTCTAATTATATTACACCGATCCATAGAACACTGAAAGATATTTTAATTTGATTGGATATTCTCAAGCATTTTAAAATTTCAAATTACCTCCTCTGTTATACTCTATGATTCTATTGAATGGCTTGACAATAAATATGGTATGCAATTAATAAGTCTATCACATGATTTTCTGCCTGTCAATACTTTATTTCCATAAAATATACAAAATTTCTAAATAAGAACACAATGGAGGCAACAAGCTGCATAATAATTGTCATTCTGAGCGGAGCGAAGAATCTCGAATGATCCAAAATACAGATCCTTCGCATTCGCTCAGGATGACAAAAAGTAAGACAGGATGACAAAACGTAAGAAAAGCGCTTCCTCACACAATCTGATGTCTCTACGTATACTATTGAAGTGATACTGTAGCTCCCGCTTCTTCTAATCTAGCTTTGATCTGCTCCGCTTCTTCCTTGTCTATTCCCTCTTTAACTGCTTTCGGAGCACTGTCTACAACATCTTTAGCTTCTTTTAATCCCAGGCTTGTAATTTCTCTAACTATTTTAATCACAGCAATCTTTGATTGGCCGGCTTCTTCAAGCACAACATTAAATTCAGTCTGTTCTTCTTCAACTTCTCCTCCGGCCGCTGCTCCGCCAACTACCACGGGAGCTGATGCTGATACTCCAAATTTCTCTTCCGCTGCTTTAACCAGTTCGTTTAATTCTAATACTTTCATATTTTCAATCGCTTCTAAAATTTCTTCGATTGTCATTATAAGCACCTCTACCTTTCTATTCGATATTTTCATTTAATCTTTCATGCATTTTCAATTTATGCTTCGTTCCCTGCTTCGTTTTTATCGATCATTGCTTTCAATAAGTAAACAAAGTTGGACATAGGAGCCTTCAAGCTGCCAAGAAGTTTAGCAATGAGCTCTTCTCTTGATGGAATAAGAGCAAATTCTTTAAGCCTCTTTTCATCATAAAATACACCTTCCACAAATCCTACCTTCAATTCCAGGTTCTTATGAGTTTTTGCAAAATCATTAGCCACCTTAGCCGCAGCTACCGGGTCCTCATAACTGAATAAAATTGCATTGGGGCCCACTAATTCATCTACCAACTCATCCATGCCCGCATTTTTGGCGGCCATTTTGGTAAGGGTATTTTTATAAACCTTATATTCAAGGTCTTGTTCCCTGCATTGTCTTCTGAATTCCGTAACCTCTCCTACTTTTAATCCTCTATAATCTACCACAACAGTCGCTACGGACCTCTGAAATTTATCAGTAATTTCGGTCACGATTTTCTTTTTAGCATCAATCGCACTTGCCACTGGGGAAAACACCTCCTTTAT
>CAYOGD010000061.1:0-8079 GCA_964403395.1 uncultured Alkaliphilus sp. | reverse complement strand
CGGATATGAATAAATAAAATTAGGTGCAATTTCTTTTAAAGAAGTTGCACCTTTTAGGTGCGAGGCCATTTAAAAAGCTATTAAAAAAAGCCTACGAGGATTACTTGTGGGCCTTTTTAATATATGGATCATAGCATCAATATGAGAATAACCAACAACAATATCAAAAACATTTCGTCGGATAAAAGTGGCCTTATATCGGTGTGGCTATGTGAATCATCGTGTTTGTTTTCAGGTGATTCTGCTTTGATAGCGTCAATAATTTTTTTAATATTTAGAAGCCCGGATCCTTGTTTATTCGGATCCAGTCCCAGGTTGTCGGCATTATCCATAATAATCTTTTTTATCTCTAAAGGTGTCATCTGGGGATTTTTTTCGTATAATAAAGCGGCGCATCCCGCTACAACAGGGGCTGCCATGGAGGTGCCCGATAATTCTTTATATTCGGAAGACCTATTTGCTAAGGAGTTGATCCCGATTCCCGGGGCTAAAATATCCGGTTTTTTAAACCCATCCTGCGTGGGGCCGGCACTGGAAAAATCTGCAATGGTAATATTCCCGGATTGAGAAGCTTTACGGTCATCACAGGCACCTACTGTAATCACATTAGGGCTTATGGCAGGAGATGTTATTGTGGAAGGATTGGGTCCGCTGTTTCCGGCAGCTACCGTCACCGTAATACCGGATGCGACAGCAGCGTCTACGGCTTGGCAGAGGGGGTCATTTTCATATTTGTTCTTCGGTTTTGTCCCTAAAGATAGAGTGAGAACCTTAATATTATATTTTTCCTTATTGTCGACAACCCATTGAATACCTGCGATCACATCTGAAATATTTCCGCTGCCGTCATCTCTTAGGACTTTTACACCTATGATATTGGAATCCGGGGCTATCCCCATATATTTTCCCTTAGAAGAAAACCCATTGCCCGCAATAATTCCTGATACATGTGTGCCATGGCCATCATCATCATAGGGCTGATCTTTTTGTCCGATAAAATCTTTAAATCCTATGATTCGGTTATAAGGGGTTGTCAAATCCTCGTGGGGAAATATACCTGTATCTAAAATAGCGACAGAAACATTCTCACCTGTTAACCCATATTCGTTAGCAAAGTCGGAACCCACTGTAATAGAGCTTATGTTCATTAATTTATATACATAATCATCCAAGTAAACCTTTTCAACCATATCTTCCGTTGCCATACTTCTTACATTAGAGGTAGGCATATAGACTGCAACCGCGTCTATTATAGAAAGTACATGTTTTATTCTTCCCCCTATTTTTGATACATGTTTTTCTAAATCCTCGCATGTGCAATCTTTCCCGTAGATAATGACCGGAACCTCTTCCTTATCGGTGTTAAGAAGATGTTCCATAACCAGATCTTCCACGATGCCTTCATATTCAAACATATTTCACCCTCCCTTTTTTATCCTATATTTATAAATTATGCAGAAAGGCAGGGGGGGTGATGAAAATAGGTGAAATAATTTTAACAGAGTCAGATTCCATATATTCCTAAATCGCTATCAATGGTAGGTTATAAAATAATATGATATAATAAACACATCATGCAGGTGAACATATCAGTAGGATTTTTGTATTACGACATCCGCTAAAGGGGGCCATCATGATAATACAAAAAACGGATAGAGCATATATCCTTAAAGCCATATTCATGTTTTTTCTTCTGATCATATGGCTTATATCGTTTAATATTGTAAATAGTTATGAAATTTCGAAAGGGCCAAGGCCTTTAGTCAGAAGTATAGAAAATAAAATTGTTCTGTATAAGACGCGCAATTTTAATCAGACGGAAACAGATGCTTTTGTGTTCAGATATGAAGATATAGATAATAAAATATTGGAATTGATTAAAGATACAACTGCGGACAAATACAAGAAGATTACCGATATATTTCAGTATGAGTTCAGAGGCAAAATATTGGTGGTCATATATAATAATATGGATTTGATGATGAACACAACTATGTTAAAAAAGGGGGAGCCTCCCATAGGTGTTTATTATGGGGATAGTATCCATATTTTAAATCCCGAACTTTGGATAGAAGAGACATGGGCTGAAAAATTAGACAATGTATTCTATAATAAAGGCCCTATACTTCACGAATTGACACATCTTTTTACGGACCATATCGGCAATGGGAATTTTCCTATGTGGTTTACCGAAGGTGTCAGCCTATATTTTGAATATATGGTTGACGGTTATGAATGGGGAAAAGAGGTTATTTTTACGGATACAAATGTCTATACGATAGAGAAACTGAATAACAATTTTTATAATTTGAATCAATATAGGGCTTATACCCAATCATTCAGACTGGTTAGAAATATAGTAGACAATCATGGATTGGATAAATTGATAGATATTATAATCTCCTTGGGCGAGGGGCATAACATGGATGAATTTTTATATTTATTTGGGGAGGTTTAATCAAATCTTCTCAAATAATTCGTTTTATCACGAAATATAAAGGATAAAGAAAATAAAAATAGAATGATTTACAAATATACGAATTAATTAATTCAATGAGGTGATGTTTCATCATGGCAAAGAATATTTTGATAGTTGAAGATGAAAAACCTATAGCGGAAATAATTAAGTTTAATCTGGAGAAGGAAGGCTATAAGGCCTTCATAGCCTATGATGGTGAAGACGGCTTACATAAAGCAATTACTCTCAATCCGGATTTAATTTTGTTGGATGTGATGCTTCCTAAATTAGACGGTTTTCAGGTATGCAGGGAAATCAGAAAAACCTTGATGGTTCCTATTTTAATGTTGACGGCCAAAGAAGAAGAGGTCGATAAAGTGCTGGGTTTTGAAATGGGTGCCGATGATTATATTACAAAACCTTTCGGTATGCGGGAACTGCTTGCTAGGGTAAAAGCAAATTTGAGGAGAATGGATGTAAATATTGATAATAAAACGAAAGGTGTACTTTCCATAGACGGTATAACCATAGATTTTTCGAAGTATGAGGTGCAGAAAAATGGCGAAATCATAGACCTTACCCTCAGGGAATTTGAACTGTTAAAATTTTTAGCGGTTCAAGCGGAGCAGGTATTTACCAGGGAGCAACTTTTAAGGCAGGTATGGGGCTATGAATATTACGGTGATATAAGAACCGTTGATGTGACGGTGAGAAGATTGAGGGAGAAGATAGAAGACGATTCGGGGACTCCTGAATATATTATGACTAAACGAGGTGTAGGGTATTATTTCAGGAGGTTGTAATCATGTTTAAAAGCATCAGGTGGAAGTTTATTATAATCTATTTTTTGCTGGTATTTATGGCGATGATCATCATCGGGGTATTTTTGATGCAGCAATTCGAGCGATATCATCTGGGAGTCGTCAGCAATAATCTATCAAATTTGGCCAATACGGTGATCACGTCTTTAGAAGCCATTGATTGGCAGGATAATCCGAATGAGGTTGAAAATAATATCAGAAACTATGAACAGATGGGAATAGGAATCACAGTTATCAAGAACGATACAAATTTCACTATTGTTTTCAGCACCAATGCATCTTATATGAGTGAAAATGGTGAAGCGAACGCTACTCATTTTTTAGAATCGGATTTGATCTTAGCCGCTTTTAATGGCGAGGTAGAAGAAAAGGACATTATTCAGCAGGATAATAAACTCAATAGTTCCAAACATATGATTTTCCCGATTCGCGATGACAATAACCATGTTGCAGGGGCTGTTTACTTGAAAGGCAACCTGGAAGATATATATAAAACATTGCAGGAATCGCAGATAATTATATTGAAGGCCACATTTCTGGCTCTTTTTATAACTATTATATTGGGTTATTTTATAGCTAAAAGTATCACAGGCCCTATTAAGGATGTGACAGTTAAGGCAGAGAGGATGGCACAGGGTGATTTTGAACAGATTGTTGAAATAAGGTCCGATGATGAGATAGGGCAATTAGCGGAGATGTTTAATTATTTAACTGCAAAGTTAAAAACGGTTCTGCAGGAGATGAGCAATGAAAAGCAGAAGATGGACACCATTATTGAATATATGGCAGATGGGCTTATTGCCGCTACAAAAGAAGGGCAAATTATACATATAAATTCTAAGGCTTTAGAAATGCTGGGAATAGATGAAGAAGTCTGCGCAGTAGAAAGTTTTAATCAATTATTTACCTCTTATGATGAACAGTTTAAAATAGAAAAATTTCTGAAAAAGGAAGAGGATTGGGCCGGGAATAAGATAATCGATATAAATAATGAATCCATATTGCAAGCAAGTTATGCGCCGTTTATGGATAGAAACGGAGACGTTGAGGGGATCATCATATTGCTTCAGGATGTCACAAAACATCAAAAATTGGAGAACATGAGGAAAGAATTTGTAGCCAATGTCTCTCATGAGTTAAAGACTCCGCTGACAACAATCAAAAGCTATACGGAAACATTGCTGGATGGGATCATAGATGATAGAGATTTATCTATAAATTTTTTACAGGTTGTGGATAGTGAGACAGAAAGAATGGCCAGACTGGTGAGAGATTTATTACAATTATCCGATTTAGATTTTCAGCAATCCAAGTGGAATAAAAAGGCCGTTGATTTGAGGGAAATTATCGAAGAAATCATATTAAAATTAGATGTTTCCGTAAAGAACAAAAAGCAACAGGTGCATTTAAATTTAAATAATCTGAAGGAAAATGACACTATGATCTATGCGGATAAAGATCGTATGGGTCAGGTTATTTTAAACCTGCTCGGCAATAGTATTAAATATACACCTGAAGGCGGGCACATCAAAATAGGCATCTGTGTGCGGGAAGATAAATTGATACTGGAGATAGAAGATAATGGTATCGGAATTCCTGAGGGGGATTTGGCAAGGATCTTTGAAAGATTTTATAGGGTAGATAAAGCGAGGGCCCGCGAATTAGGCGGTACGGGCCTTGGACTTTCAATTGCTAAAGAGATAATAGAGGCCCACGAGGGCACTATTGAAATATTCAGCCAAGAGGGTGAAGGAACAAAAACGGTTATTCAGTTACCAATCTTTGCGGCGGTTGATGTGTAATTTAATTTTAATTTACTTGTAATACAACTGTAATATAAAAAACGTATAATAAAATATGAAGCAATTTAGCTATTTTACAGGGGGAATCGATATGAAAAAAAGATTGATTGCGGGAATACTCATATTTTTTATATTGGGCATGTCGGGTGTTATATGTTATGCGGACACTGTAAACAGGGCTCCCGATGAAATTAGGAGAGTAGAAAGTGGAAGATATTTTTTTGAAATATTAGAACCTGAGAAGAACATATCCACTACGGATAAAAATATACTTTTGTCTTTTAAGGCCTCCAGAGGCACCGATGTGCGTATAGAAGTTTATTATAACAGCAGTATGGAAGAAGATATAGAGAATTATACATTGCTCTATGAACCTATCGACATAACTGTGGGTGTACTCCGAAGGGGCTGGGCATCGGTAGATTTAAGATCCGGATTAAATAAAATACATTTTATAATAGAATATAGAAATGGATTAGAGGATAATATGGAAAGAATTATAAATGTAATGGAGATAGAAGATGTGAAACAATTGTTACAGGATATAGTTAACAAATCCACTCTGGGCATATGGAATAAATAATAAGGCTTGGAGTGATAAAATATGAACAGGGAAAGGTTAAAAACTCTAATTCTTTCAATTTTGGTGATTATGAGTATTATATTAACCCAACAGCTATGGTTCCCTTCCCCTGTCAACATATTAGGATTAGGGGGTAAGGCAGATAGGGACAGTGATAAGACAGTTATAGAAGAACGCAAAAATATTATTTCCCCAAAAACCATTGTTGTAAGTTTTGGAGCGGGGGATAGGAAAAAAAATTATTATACGATATTATCTCATGATATAGATTCCGCATGGGATCAAAGTAAGGATATCCTTGAGGATTATTTTTTGGGGGATCCGGAAATAACTCCTGTCAGACATGATATATATGTTCAAGCCAATACTTTAAAATCCATAGAGCTTGAATTTGGGGATAATATGCCTTCCGTTTTAATCTCTTCTGTTTTTGATTCTTTGGATAATAAGATAATTAAAAATATTAAAGAAATAAAGAAAGTGCTGATTCCTGCCTTTAATCAGGGAACAATATATATTATGGGCGGCAGCAAGGATGATATATATGAGGTCAGGCTATATAATCATGCACAGGATACTTCTTTGATCAGTTTAATAGATGAGTTGGAAAACAAGGAATTTATTAAATATCATTCCATATCTTCTCTTTTTGATGAACTAGATGAAAGTTATACTGTCATGCCTGTTAATTATACCCTAATTACCAAACAAATTTTTGTAGAGAGTGAAATAGATATTAAAAATGAAGTGATGCTGAGGGAACGGGCAAAAAGTTTCTTTAGCGAGAATTTTGATTTTGTAAAGACAATCAGAGAGACCGGCGGTGCTGTGGTTTATATCTATGGATACGGAGAAAAAAGCGTTCGCATAAATAATAGAGGTATTCTAGAGTATAATGAAGAGATTGGTAACATATCGAGCACAAATATTTTAACTTCTCTGGATGCGGCCGTAAGTTTTATCCGTGAAAATGGTGGATTTCCTGAGGGAATATGTTTGGAGCATATTCAAGATATTACAAATAATCAGAACAAAGGGTATAGATTTTCATTCGGATATCGTATAGGGGGATTTCCGATAGAATTTGATAGGAATAAAGTAAAATATCCTATAGAGATAGAGGTTTATGGCAATAAGGTAAAAACATATCATAACTTGGTTCGCAGGGCTATGAATATGCAGGAAATAAATTCCGAACAAAGGATTCTGTATTTTCCGAACATAATTGAGAAAAACATGAGGCATTTAGAGCTGCAATATTCTGATAATGAAAATCAATCCGGGGAAAAAATAGAAGATGAAGAAAAAATTTTACAGATATTGAGTGATATAGAGGAGGTAAGGTTGGTATACTTTGATGCGGTAGAAAAACAGAGAGTGCAGCTTTTAAAACCCAGTTGGATGGTGAAAATTAAAAATAGCATCTATTACTTTGATGGCTATACAGGGGAATTTATAGATAAATTTATGTTAAATTAGTGGATGGTGGAAGACTATGGATTGGTCTAAAGCAAAAAATTTGCTTATCATTGCTTTTATTCTTACAAATATATTTTTAGTCTATAACATACGGAGTGAAACATTTAAACACGGTGAAACTCAGATTGCAAACAACAGGTATCTTGATGATGTGGAACAACATTTAAATGATAACGGTATAGATATAGACACTCATATTCCGGAAGAAATAGTTTCGATGCCGATGTTAGTAGTAAGATATAAAAATTTTGATTCCGATAAGACGGCCAAAACGCTTTTGGGCAAAAATTATGATAAGAAAATAGAAGTTTTCGGTTCCAATGATTTAAAAAGAGAAGTCTTCAGGAAAGACAATAAAAAATTGGTTATAGAGGGTAACAAGAGATTGGTATATACAAATATGAACGATGATGAACAAGATTGTACATTAGACGAAAAAATTGTCATGAAAATGAGCGATGACTTTTTAAAACAATATAAATTGATACAGGACGATATTGTATTGGATCAAATTTATTATGGAATAGAAGAACATATTGACAATGAGCCTGTGTATAAATTGATCTATAATCAGACATATAAAAATAAATTCTTAGGAGAGAGCTATATCCATGTATATATAAATCATAGAGGGATAATTGCCATGGAGGCCATGTTGTTAGAACATGAAAGGACTCAACAGCAGCGGAAAAAAATTATTCCTGCAACAGAAGCACTTATGAAATCTATGGGTATAATTTTAGAAGAAAATGAAAAACCCATATCTATAAAAGAGATCGAGGTAGGTTATTACTTCAGCCCTGCTTATTATACAGAATCTGATTGGAAAGAGATCGATTCCGGAACTGCTCTTCCTTCATGGAAAATTACAATACAAAACGGGAAAACATATTTTATAGAGGCATATAAAAATTAATATATAAATAACCTGAATAT
>CAYOGD010000060.1:0-8167 GCA_964403395.1 uncultured Alkaliphilus sp. | reverse complement strand
TTACTGATGTTCCTTTCCATATTTATGTCTGATAAATTCCTTGAAAGTTTTTATTTCTCTTATTGCCTCATCGGGCAGACCATTCTCATATCCGTCGGATCTGCTGAGGGCTAGTGTTTCTATGGGTGTTTTGATATCGGTTTTTCCTAAAAGAAAATCCAGCGATACATCAAAAAAGTCCGCCATTTTTTTTAGCGTGGTTATATCAGGTTCTCGTATTCCTTTTTCATAATTACTTATGGTCTGTTGTGCTATACCGAATTCCTTGGCTAATTCCTCCTGCTTTAGGCCTCTTTCTTGTCGCAGTTGTTTTATACGCAGCATTTTGCGGTTTCTCCTTTCAATTAATTTAAAACTTCTAACATGATGATACCACACCCTGAAGTTAATGTATACAGCTATTTGCGATAAATATTTTTAAAATCCATTGATTAACAAAAAAACGTGGTGTATTATATAGACAGATACAACAAACAGTATTATAGTTTGGTTCAAACTACACAAAGGGGTAAGAGGGAGGAGTATCATGGATCCGTTAGTTGAAAATTTTTATGCCCTGTATGAAATAATATCGGCAGATAAAGAATACTTGCCCGAATATGTCTTTATAAAATATGGGCTTATGGATATTATATCAGATGAACTTAAAGAGGTAGAGACCATGGAGATGAAGAGATTGCATTGTGAAGAAAAATTGAGCCTTAAGAAGATAGGCAAAATGTTTTCCTTGACGGATAGCGGGGTGTACAGGCGCATTCAAGCATTTGATAAAAAACAAAAAAAGGGGATATGAAAATAAGCAGAAATAAAGGTTCTATGGGGGATATAAAAACAGACAAGAATAAATTTCCTACACGAGAAGAATTTCATGAGAATATTATAAAATTAAGAAGAGAAAAAGAAAAAAAGCGTGAATCCATATATCTGGCATATCTTAAAGAACAGAGATTTAAGCAAAAATCGTATAGAAAGAAGGGATATAGTGAAAATATATATAGATCCGGGTCATGGTGGTAATGATCCCGGAGCCATAGGGCCTACCGGGTTGAAAGAAAAAGATGTAAATTTAGATATTGCGACCAATGTCGGGAAAATATTGAGCCGGCATGGTATCAATGCCATATTGACTAGACAAGGTGATAACAGGGTAGAATTAGTCGATAGGGTTAAAATGGCAAATGATAATGATGCCGATTATTTTATATGCATTCATGCCAATAGCGCTGCTAATCCTTCTGCCACAGGTACCGAGACCTTTGCATTCCCGAATTCTGTTTCAGGCACAAAATTAGCGGGGGCTGTACAAAAAGCTCTTGTAAAAGAAATAAATTTAGCGGACAGGGGGGTAAAACATAATAATTTTTTTGTATTAAAGAATACCAAGATGCCGGCGATTCTGGTGGAAGTAGCTTTTATCAACAATCCCAAAGAAGAAAAATTGTTGAAGGATCAAAATTTTTTATATAAAGCTTCATTGGGTATCTCCAAAGGTATATTGGTATTTTTAGGAGTGGAATATGAGGAGGATCATGATATAAGTGATGGCATAAGCCCTTGGGCAAAGGCTGCCATGGAATGGGCAACCGATAAAGAAATAAACTTGACTGACGGCAGTATGCCTAAAGAAGCTGTTAGTTTAGAGAGGTTGGTGGCTATCCTGTATAGATATCACAACAAATTCGGAAGATAAAAATCAGCTACAGTCCGGGGGAAACCCCCCGGGCTTTTCTTTGCAGCATTCTTTATAACAATAGGGGTTGACATGGACAATCACATCTTTTACATTATCTATTTCTTCTTTGATTATATTTTCCACTTCTTTAGCTATCTCATGTCCTTCGTATATGTTGATATTCGGATTTACACATATACTGATGTCAATGAAAACTTTGGTGCCGTACCTGCGGGTACGCATATCGCTTATATATTCAGTATCGGTTTTATTGGTGATGATGTTCTTTACATTGTCTATTTCGTCAGTGTGTATGGAGACATCTATCAATTGTTGGAAACAGTCTATAAATATTTTGACACCGACCTTTATTATGATTATAGAAACAACAAGGCCTGCTAAGCCGTCCAGGATATAGATTTCATACTTTGCCCCTAATATTCCGATAAACGAAGCTATAGAGGAAAGTGCATCGGAACGGTGGTGCCAGGAATCGGCTATCAATGCCGGGCTCTGTTCCCTTGTACCTACCCGGAATGTAATCTGATATTGGACCTCTTTGATGATTATGGAGATAAGAGCAGTAAACAATGCAAAATAGGTAAAATGCACCTGTTTTTTTTGTATTATGGCAATAAAGGCACTGTATCCGATCTTCACGCCTACATAAATTAATACTATTGACAACAGAAATGTGGTTATTGTCTCGATTTTTCCATGACCGTAATGGTGCTCTTCATCCCTCGGTTTTTGTGACATTTTCACACCTATTATGACTCCTACGGATGTTATCACATCTGAACCGGAGTGAACCCCATCGGCTATCAACGCAGTACTGCCGACCATCAACCCGGCTATTATTTTGATGATCAATAAAAACATATTCAAGATGATCGTTATGATCAGTGTTTTGTTGATATTTTCAGTTTTAGATGTATTTTTATCCATAATAACTATAGCCTCCATCATCGGCCGGAACCTATTTCATTATCATATGCAGAATCTGTATATTTGTAAACTCTGAGGACCTAGCATTTTAAATTATTCAACAATACTGCCAATTGATAATAAGTCTTATATCTGTAATATCACTTGGAATTGCTGGTGATCTTTGTGATATCATAAGGTGTTTCTTGATAAACATAGTAGTTTAACCAATTGGCAAACAGTAAATTGGCGTGGCTTCTCCAAGTAACCTTAGGCGGTTTGGACGGATCATCATCGATAAAATAGTTTTGCGGTATTTCAATCTTTCTGCCGGCAGCCACATCCCTGTCATATTCTTCCTTTAATGTTATGGGGTCATATTCCGAGTGCCCGGTTATAAAAAATTGTCTTCCATTTTTGGAGGCGATTATATATACGCCGCTTTCCTCAGATTCCGACAGTATTTCCAATCCGGGGGCATTTTCTATATCTTTTTTCCTAACTTCCGTATGCCTGGAGTGGGGCACATAAAAGTAATCATCAAAACCTCTAAGTAATTTTACGTTTAATTTGTTTATAGTATGCTCAAATATACCAAACATTTTCTTTGGCAGGGGATATTTTTTAACATTGTAATGATGAAACAGCCCTGCCTGTGCTCCCCAACAGATATGGAAAGTAGATGTGACATTGCTCAGGGTCCAATCCATGATTGTTTTAAGTTCCTCCCAATAATCTACTTCATCGAATTCTAAATGTTCCACCGGGGCTCCTGTAATAACAAATCCGTCAAATTTCTCATCTTTTATTTGGTCGAAGGTCTTATAGAAAGTGGTCAGATGCTCTTGAGATGTATTTTTAGAGTTGTGACTTTTGGGATGTAGCAGTACGATGTCCACTTGAAGGGGGGAGTTCCCAAGAAGTCTCAGAATCTGAATTTCCGTAATTATTTTCTTAGGCATCAAATTTAAGAACCCTATTTTTAAAGCACGGATGTCCTGGCTCAAAGCCCGGCTTTCCGTCATGACAAAAATATTTTCATTAGTTAAAATTTCCGTTGCGGGGAGATTATCGGCTATTTTTACTGGCATTTAAATCAGGTCTCCTTTTAAAATTTTTCAAACGATAACTATAAAATAAAAAAGCTGCTCCAAGAGCGTGGAGAAGCTTAAATGATTACAGATACTTATCCTCTCATCTCTTAGGTTAATGTACCTACAGGATTTAGCACCATACATAACAGGTATGCTGGTTGCCGGGCTTCATGGGGCCAGTCCCTCCGCCGCTCTTTATAAGAGCTTATTATAAAGTTTATAATATATAATCTACCATTCAATAAAGTATATGTCAAGGAGATAGTGTCAAGAGATTGTGGAAAAACAAATAAAACACATCTCTACATCTTATTCCAAATACAGCCGATATTGCAGTGAAAACACAGGTATCTGTCATCCCTATAACCGATATAATGGAGAGTCGCCGTGGGGGATATGAGATCGAATCTTTTCCTCAATTTTTCTATGTCTCTGAATTTTTGATAATGGAAATATCCATAGGTTTTAGAGAGTGTTTCATTTCCAAAGCCCTCAATTCCTATATCATGTGCGGTATTGTAAAGAAGGGGGCATATTTCTTTTTCATCAGTGGCTGTAGCATTTTGTTTGGGGAAGATATAGTCCTCGTTCGCGAATTTTTCCATATAGGTTTCAATCTCTTTCCAAAAATACGGTTCTACTACTTCATTTTCTTTGGTCCTTTTAAATTCTATTAAATCCTTTTTTGTAAGATTGACAAGTTCCTGTAATTTAAGGCCTGTATTGAATCCTGTTATAAAGAGATAATAGGCCTCTTGGCAGGTTTCAGCCAGCTTTTCTTTTAATTTTTTTATCTGCAGGATATCCCAAATCGCTTTGTCTTTGTACATATACCTCACTCCCTTCAAAGCTTTTTTTATCTATAATTTTATTTCCCAAGACTTATAACAAATTTTCTGTGTATCTGTAACACAGGGGAAGGAATTTTCCCTGAACAAAAGCGCAGGGTGAATATGAATTCTCAATTATAGATTACAACTAGCGGTCATAAATGTCAATATACGCCTATATGGATATATCATTGATATGAAACCTCGAATTTCGGGTATTACTATGGAAGCCCTACTTTTTGCTTTCAAAAAATCTCGCACCTAAAAATAATATTTTTGTTTATCATGGTATCAGTAATATATAAAAATTTTCAGACGGGTAAAATAATTTAATCTCCCCAGGGCCTATATTATTTTTCTTGTACTGATTTAACTAGAGTTGTATAATAGGTGTATCAATCGGGAAAGGTGAAAATTTACGCTTTCAAGGACAAACTTTGAATAGAATGTACCTGTATATATTCAATCGAGATACCAAATAATAATTTGGAATACTGCAATGTCGCGAATAAAAAGATAGAAAAGAGAGGTGGTGGCAGCTCCGGTTTTTAGCCTATGATGGCGATGGTATACGATCTGGAAACCGGGCGAAAATTATGTTGAAATTGAATAACATATCAAAATCCTATAATAAGGGACTGATAAAAGCCGTAGATAATATAAGCCTGGATATAAAATCAGGAGAAATATTTGGGTTTTTAGGGCCTAACGGAGCCGGGAAGACCACTACCATAAAGATGATAGTGGGGTTACTTAAGCCGGATAACGGAAATATCATAGCAGGCGGAATTGATGTATGGGAGGAGCCGTTGAGAGCTAAATCCATGATTTCATATGTACCTGATAGTCCGGAAATATATGACAAACTAAAAGGCATAGGATATTTAAATTTCATAGCGGATATGTATGAAATTTCAAAGGATATAAGGGAAGAAAGAATAGAGCGATATTTAGAAATGTTTGAAATAAAGGATGCTGTAAATGATATAATAGGCAGTTATTCCCGCGGGATGAAGCAAAAATTGGTTCTCACCGCAGCACTCATGAACGAGCCGGAATTATTTATACTTGATGAGCCTATGGTGGGGTTAGATCCAAAATCCTCCTTTAATCTCAAGGAAACCATGAGGCAAATGCGCGATGGGGGAAAAACTATATTCTTTTCAACTCATATATTGGAGGTAGCAGAGAAATTTTGTGACAGAATAGCAATAATCAATAAAGGGAAGATAGTAGCTATGGGGACTATGGAAGAACTGAGGTCCCATGCCGAGGAAAGAGAAACTTTAGAAAATATATTTTTGGAGTTGACGGAATAATGGAAAAAATAATTTCATTAGTCAAAACAGATTTTAATACTACATTTGGTTTATCTTCCATAACACATAGTTTCAAAAATAAAAAAAACAGATGGCAGATTATAATCTTCAGTATAGCTATGATGTCGCTTTTGCCAAGTTATATTTTATTGATACAATCACTGGATAAAGCTTATGGTATATATAATCAAATAGGCCAGAAGCCCATGTTTTTATTATCCGGGTTTCTGATGGCCCAGGTAATAGTGTTTGTATTTGGATTGTTATACGTGATGTCTAAATACTACTTTTCCAGTGATTTGGCGCAATTGGTGCCATTACCCATCAAACCGTCCTATATATTAGGTTCAAAATTTGTAACTTTGATGTTCAGCGAATACCTGACCTCATTACCCATCTTACTGCCGTTTATATTTATCTACGGTATCAGGGGCGGAGAAGGGGTTATTTATTGGATATATTCTTTTCTGTTGGCAGCAATGCTTCCTGTGATACCATTAGTTTTGTCTTCCATTTTGGTGATGTTTTTTATGAAATACACAAACATCGGAAGGAGAAAGAATTTAATCAGAACACTGAGTTCTGTGCTGTTCATAGTATTGATAATATATATTCAGCTCAAAATAAATACCGTAACTCAAAAAGCCCTGCTTCAAGGGGACGATTTTTTAATAAACTTAGTGAAAGATTCAAACTTATTGGTAAAAAGCCTGGGTTTAAGATTCCCACCGTCTATGTGGGCAGCTTTGTCTTTGTCAAACTATGCAAATATAACAGGGTTCTTTTATCTATCGATATTTATAGGTGTAGGAGTGTTGAGTTTTATGGTTATGATATTTTTATCCGAGGGCCTCTTTTTTGACGGATTGTTAGGGAATATTGAAGTTTCCGCCTCCAAGGGCAGAACCGGAAAAAAATTATCAATAAAAAATTCAACCAGGCAAACAAAACCCTATCTGGCCTTGGCTAAAAAAGAAATAATAATGCTTTTTAAAACACCCATATATTTATTTAACTCCATTGGCGGGGTGATTGCGGTACCTATAATAATGGTAATGACTGCCGTATCCGGCGGGGAAGAATCCATGGAGTCGATGCTTGGCTTTATAGAAACCAAACCTGAACTTATAGCTCTGGTGGGCATAGGATTTATAACGCTTATGGGGATGTTGAACAGTGTAGGTGTTACAACCTTTTCAAGAGAAGGCAAAAATCTTTGGATACAGAGGGTGCTGCCTATAAAAACAAGGGATCAAATAATAGGAAGAATTCTATCTTCTATTGCAATTCAGGTATTGGGATTGATTGCTCTGTTGGTTGCTTTGGCTTTTATCATAAAACTTGAAATATCGACAATTATTCTTATAGCTGTGTTCGGCCTCTTGGGAAGCATTCCGATGACACAGCTGGGTATGGTAATAGATATAACAAGGCCGTTGTTGACATGGACCAATCCGCAGCAGGCCATGAAACAAAATCTAAATGTATTGCTTGGAATGGGTTTAGGCTTTCTATATATAGGCGGAATAGGGGTTTTGGTATTTAACCTGATAAGAAAGATTGAAATAAATCTTGTGTTCATAATATTGGCTGTAATTTTTATCGTTTCAACCGTAATGCTGTATTATGTTTTACAAAGATTGATTTCAGAACAGTTTGAAATCTTAGAATAGATATATGATGTCAATCATATAAGAGAACGATACGTAACCGTTTAATAATGTGCAGTATCGATAAAGGGTGGACACACGGGTCCACCCCTACATTTTGGAAATCGGAGTCCGGTGTTCCAGAGTTATAAAAGATCAGGAATATCGGCAAACTGATATCCGGCTTCCAGGTGGTAGGGGCGAACCCATGTGTTCGCCCATGTATTATTTTATAATATATTCCTCTTATTCTTGTTTAACATTGTTATCAAGGGTATCATTAACCGCAACAAAATGATATAATACTACAATTAAGTATTAAATTATATCGCCATAAATAAATGATAGGGGTTGTTGGAATGCGTTCAAAAAATCTTAGCGATACAAACTTTATATTCGATAACTGTGATACCGTGGAACTTGCGGAAATATTCGGCACACCGCTGTATGTCATGTCGGAGGGCAGAATCAGAGATAAATGTAAAGATATAAGAGAAAATTTCTTAAACAGATATCCGAATACAAGAGCCGCATATGCCAGCAAAGCCTTTACAACCATGGCTATGTGTAAAATTATCGAGCAGGAAGGTTTGGGGTTAGATGTTGTTTCCGGCGGAGAATTATACACTGCTATAAGAGCGGATTTTCCAATGGACAGGATAATATTTCACGGAAA
>CAYOGD010000059.1:0-8446 GCA_964403395.1 uncultured Alkaliphilus sp. | reverse complement strand
CCTCAGCGCATTCCTATGGAGCTTCCGCAACAAACCTAAACCAACCGTCTTCGGAACTATGTTCAATAGTAGCTGTACCAAAAGCAATTATCTCACCATTCTTATCAAGTGCCGTAACCGATACCAAAGTTTTGCCCATTTCTTCTATATGTTCATCATCTTTAAACGGCCACCAGTAAACCGTTTCGTTGGTGGTTACATTGTTGCCTATATGTTTAATTTTAGCATCCTTATAGGTACAAAATGAACCCTTGTCACAAGTGTAAACAAACTTTGCAGAATTTTCAGGTGCGTTTAACACCAACTCAAACCCGAACATAGAGCTCATAAATGGACTGAACGAATCACGCGGTGTAGTAATTACCAGATTCTGAATACTTGCATCTATTTCACTCGTTCCAAAATAATCAATCAATTCCTCAACAGAACTAACTTCCCTAATCCGTGTTATACTTCCAAACTGGCGTTCAAAAAAGTCCCTAACTTCACCCGGTTTTTTAACCCGATAAGAAAGGCCGGGCTTCACACCATTATCTAACCAAATTTCCGTAAAGTCCGTATTAAAATTAAAGTAAAGACCACAAATTGTTTCGTTGTTATCCAGGCCCCTGTATGCCAAATAAATCTGATTCGTGCTGTCACGATCTGTCCCTCTATCTTTGGAAACTTCCCTCCTACTTACCCGGAGTTCCTTGATAAAATCGACAAATTCCGGAACCTTTGCTTCGGAAAAATCCATTACCCTATCATCGGCAATCTGTGTCCCATGGATAACCCTATCAAACATTTTGACGGACAAATTAATATCATCTGCCTCCGGCAAACACACACTATTTATAGGGTTTGTTGTTAAACCGATGCCTATCATTATAATAACAATCACTGTTGTCACAATAGCCCAGAACCCGGGTTTCTTATAGTTCAGCACATTTTTTATTCTGCCTTTGGTATCACCCTCACCAAAAGCAAGGGGTGTGCCACCAATGATTCGTCTGCCCGTAGCAAGCGCTAACAATGAAGAAGAATATTCTTTTTTGACGTCACCGCCAAGCTGTTTAATTACAGCCTCATCACAGGACATTTCCATATCTCTGCCACTTATAAAAAACGCTATCCATACAAGAGGATTAAACCAGTGCAGGCATAGTACAAAGAAAGATAATATTTTTATAATATGATCAAACCGCCGAATATGCATCTGCTCGTGCAATAGGATATATTGTTCCTCTTCAGCCCCAAGTGTTGCCGGGAGATAAATTTTGGGATGTGCAATACCCATAACAAAGGGTGTATCCAACTTTTCGGCAATATATATATTATCCCTTTTATGCACAGCACACCTGAGGCACTTTTTAAATTTCATCAAAGAAACAATGCTGTAAACAAGCAAAATAGCAATACCGCCCAACCAGATAATACGGCCAAGAAATACCCATATCTGTAAGGGATTCGCGCTTGCATGAGGTGTTGCGGCGGGCAACGATGAATTTATGGCATGATTAATTGTTGTGATACCGGTATCTATCTTTGGTATGTTCATATAAACGATATCTTGTGAAATGGGTTCTACCCCTACAGGCAAAAAACTAAACACGCTCTCGAAACTGAGGGGACATATCAGGCGAAACAACACGATACCCCAAAGTGCATAAGAAAAAACCTTGGGCGATTTTCTGAGAAACAGCCTAGCAACAAGTACAAACAAAATAACAAAGCTAGCAGTAAAACTCATATTGAGAATTTGCAAAAATATTCTATCGAGCATCACTACTCCTCCTTATGCTCATCGATGAGCCTTTCTATTTCCCATATTTCTTTTCCACTTAACTTGTTTCGGCGAATAAACGCAGCAAAAAATTGAGGCAATGAACCATCAAAAGTTTCTTTAAGAAATTCTTCCCCCTGCCCTGCAAGAAAATCACTCCTAGACATCAAAGCAGACACTGTACCCTTTTTGTTCTGAAACAAATTACGATCGCACAAACGCCTGAGCATAGTGTAAGTAGTAGTGCGTTTCCAATCAAAGGCCTCTGCACATAATTCGGTGAGGGCACGAGAACTGATCGGTTCATGTTCCCAAATTAAATCGGCAAAACGCTGTTCCATCTTGCCAAGTTTATATTTTTTCATAAAATAAACCCCCTGTCGTATGCCATTAGACTAAATATAGTCTAACATGATTAGACTGGAGATGTCAATATGTTTGATTCCAAAATATAAAACAACCGTACTGTTATAATACTACAGTACGGTTACTTTTAATATGGTGGAGGCGAGGGGACACCTAATTCCATTGTTTCCAATGGTGCTGACTATATCTTGAAGTTTATTATAAACTCCCCTGGCGTATTATGAAGGATATATTATAGGTTTTTATCCTCCATCCTAGTACTTCCTATCCATAAGGACTTAGAAGCCTATAAGTCGATACAGGGCTTTAGAATTTCTCCCTAAACCCCTCGGTATTGCCGTCGACCTAACGTTACGGTTTCACCGATATAAGCCAAGTTTTCACTTGAGGATCACTCCCCAAGGCGACTCTTTTGAATCGAACCCCTGTCCGAAGGCCCTTTATCACCAGCTTCTACGAGCGTAGTTATTGTTTTGGATTTCGTCTCCCCTGTCGTCCAACAACATACTACAGGTTCGACTAGCCCTAATTGTACAACTTAGGGTCAGGGCATTCCCCTAAGACGTTCCCCGCGAAGATGACGTTTCTGTCCTAGCAGCGGGAGGCTAGGGAGAAACGAGCTGCCGCTATATTAGGCAGCTAACGCGTAATTTTCGTTTGCGTTTGTATTTAGGTGCTCAGTTTTTTACGTGCTACCAAGCGAAACACGGCCCGCTACCGCTGACTCCAAACCCCCGTCGAAACCAATACGCCCCCATAATTTTAATATCGAGGATCTACTGCTTTTGTCTTTCACGAAATTCTCTTTCTATTCGACGTTCAGCATCTTTTTCAGCCAAAACTTGCCGTTTATCATATTTCTTTTTGCCGATACCTACTCCCAATTCGACTTTTACCAAACCATTTTTTAGATAAAAACTGAGCGGAATCAAAGCGTATCCTTTTTGCTGAACATATCCTATGAGCTTTTTGATTTCATTTTTATGAAGTAAAAGTTTCCTTGCCCTTAAAGGATCTCTATTAAAAATATTTCCTTGTTCATAAGGGCTTATATGAACATTATACAGGAAAACCTCGCCATTTTCAACCTGAGCATAACCGTCTTTAATGTTAATCTTTCCCTGTCTGATAGATTTTACCTCAGTTCCGACCAAAGCAATTCCTGCTTCATATATCTCTTCGATAAAATAATCGTGCCTTGCCTTTCTATTGACTGATACTATTTTTCCTCTTTCACCGGCCATTAATTCCACCCTTTTATATTCTTTGCTTTATCAGCGTTATCAATACAGTTTATCACCGATATAAAATTATGTCAATATAAAATTAAATTATATACAATTCCCCCGCCGTTTCGTTCAGAATTTGCATATATTATCCGCATCATAATAAATAAAAGCATTATTCCCAGGCATAGATCCTTCGCAGGCGCCGTTTATACTGTCCTCCTCAGGATGACAGAAATATAAGATTTTCGTAGCGATGACAGTAAAATAAAAAACATTTTTCACACATTCTGCCATCCCTATGGCATAATAAGAGGGGTCAAACTTGAACTATTTAGTCAATAAGTAAATAATTCAAGCCTAACCCCGTTTTTATTTTTTCTATTCTCCTAAAATCATTTATTTATTCCCCAAGGTACGCTTTTTTTACCTCTTCATTACGCAACAGATTTTTTGCAGTATCTTCAAGCACTATATTTCCCGTTTCGATAACAAAACCCTTATTGGCTATAGATAAGGCCATCCTGGCGTTTTGTTCCACTAGCAAAATAGTGGTTCCGGTCCGGTTTATTTCTGATATAATATTAAAAATATTGGTTACGATTTTAGGTGCAAGGCCCATGGAAGGTTCATCTAAAAGCAATAATTTAGGCCTGGCCATCAGTGCCCGACCCATTGCCAGCATCTGCTGCTCACCCCCGGAGAGGGTACCGGCAATTTGCTTTATGCGATCCTTAAGAATGGGAAACATATCAAATACCTTCTCCAGATCATTTTTAATTTCCGGACGATTTTTATTAAGATATGCACCTAACTGAAGATTTTCCAATACCGACATCCGCGGAAAAACCCTGCGCCCTTCGGGAACCATAACTATACCCGATCCAACGATGTCCGATGTGGATTTATTCGTAATATCTTTATCCAGAAAGAAGATCTCCCCGGAAGTAGCGGGCACCAAACCGCAGATAGTTTTTAATGTCGTAGTTTTCCCTGCTCCGTTTCCCCCTATAATTGTTACGATTTCGCCCTGTTTAACATCCAGAGATATACCTTTTAAAGCACAAATGTTGCCGTAATAAGTTACTATGTTTTTCAGAGTCAGCATACATAAGCCTCCTTAGCCTGCTTGACCTCCTTAGTCTTTCTGGCTTCCTTAACTTTCTTTATTTCATCAGTCCCTTCGTTTTCCTTGCGAAAATCATCTCCAAGATATGCTTTAATGACCTTTTCATCATTCTTGACCTCATCGGGAGAGCCATCCGCAATTTTCTTCCCATAATCAAGTACCATGATCCGTCGGGAAATATCCATAACTAACTTCATGTCATGCTCTATTAAAAGCACGGTTTTTCCCATGTCATTGAGTTTTTCAATCAATCTGATCAAATCGTTAGTTTCCTGATGATTCATACCTGCAGCCGGCTCATCAAGCAAAACAAGCTCGGGATCGGTAGCCAAAGCACGGGCCATTTCCAAACGCCGCTGTTTACCATATGGAAGATTTTTAGCCTTTTCTTTATATACATCATCAAGGCCCACGAATTCTAAAACATCCATAACCTTATCCCTGACAAAAGACTCCTCTCTTTTAACTGCCGGAGTTCTAAATATAGCTCCAAAAATACCGGCCTTTGTACGACAATGCTGTCCAATTATTACATTATCAAGAACACTCATCTCCTTGAACAACCTTATATTTTGAAAGGTCCGTGCAATACCCAATCTGGTTATCTCATAGGGTTTCAAGTTTTTAATTTCTTTTTTTCTGAAACATATTTTTCCTTCAGTCGGTGAATATATTCCGGTCAAGAGATTAAAAAGAGTGGTTTTACCTGCACCATTTGGCCCTATAATGCTGAGTACTTCACCTTTATTTATTTTTATATCTACAGAATTTAAAGCCGAAAGCCCTCCAAAAACCATGCTCAAATTATTACCTTCTAAAAGTTCCATTATGACCCTCCTTTCTCAAGTAGCTTTTTGGATTTTTTATTTGAAAGGGAAGATTCACCAATTATTCCCTGGGGTTTCACAATCATCATAATAACAAGAAGCAAACCATAAAGAACCATACGATATTGAGCTATAGCCGGGGATACCGAACGTAAAAATTCCGGTAAAATCGTTATGATGGTTGCACCAAGAACCGCACCGTATGTGTTTCCCATACCTCCCAAAACTACCATGCACAATATCTCTATCGATCTCATAAATCCAAAATCCTTCGGATTGATATATCTGAATAAAAAGGCATATAATCCTCCGGCAAGCCCTGCATAAAAGGCACCTATAATAAATGCCAAAATTTTAAATCGGGTTGTATTGATTCCCATTGCTTCGGCCGCCAGTTCATCTTCGCGTATAGCGATAAAAGATTTTCCAACGCGGGAGTTTATTATTCGGCCAAGGGAGAAAATAACCAAAATAAGTGCTGCTGCTGCAACATAAACATTTGTAACCTTTGGTATTCCCCGAAGCCCCATAGGGCCCCCCGTAATCTTTAAGTTAAGTAACACGTTTTTCGTAATCTCTCCAAAGCCTAAGGTAGCTATTGCAAGATAATCACCCCTAAGCCTTAATGTCGGTACTCCTATAACAAATCCAAAAAAAGCAGCTACTACAGCGCCCAAAACGATAGATACCAGAAAAGGCGTTTGCAAATTTAATGTAAACAGGGTAGCGGCATATGCGCCTAAACCCATAAAAGTCGCATGTCCTAGGGAAAGCTGACCTGTATAGCCCGATATTAAATTAAGGCTTACCGCCAATATAGAGTTTATTATAATAACTGTCAATATCTGTAAATAGTAACTCAAATTATTTCACCTACACCTTCTCATGAATCTTACGGCTCAAAAGCCCGGTCGGTTTGAGCAATAAAATAAAAATTAAAACCGCAAAAGCAATAGCGTCTTTATATCTCGATATATATACAGCTCCAAGCATCTCAATTAAACCTAGAATCAGGCCGCCCACCATTGCACCGGGAATACTTCCAATCCCGCCCAACACAGCGGCTACAAAACCCTTTAAACCGGGAAAAAATCCCATCATGGGATCTGCCGAATCAAAATAAATTCCTACAAGCACCCCGGCGGCACCGCCTAATGCCGAACCGATGGCAAAGGTAAACGAAACTACCTGATCTATTTTTATACCCATCAGCTGTGCTGTCTCTTTATCCTGAGCAGTAGCCCTCATGGCCTGCCCCAGCCTGGTCTTTTGTATTAAAAGATGCAATCCTATCATAAGCACAATTGATACTAACAAAATTATAAGCTGTAGCGAAGAAATTCGCAAATTACCCAATTCTAAATTTGTAACATTAAAATTAGCAGGAAAGGCTCTCGCCTGGGGGCCTGCCAACATCAAAACTGCATTTTGTAAAAAAATCGATACTCCGATTGCACTGATAAGGGAGGCTATACGATTAGCTTTCCTCAAAGGCTTGTAGGCAATTTTTTCAATTATGATCCCTAAAAGGCACGAACCTGCCATACTCAAAAGAAGTGCCACAATAAAAGGTAATTTATAAACAGATACCATTATAAGACCGATAAAAGCTCCAATCATATATATTTCGCTATGTGCAAAATTGATAAGTTCAAGAATTCCATAAACCATCGTATATCCTAAGGCTATTAGTGAATATGTGCTGCCAAGTGTTAGACCGTTTATTATCTGTTCAAAAACCATTTCTTAAATACATTCCTTTCCAAAAGGACAAGGCCAATGGATGGAATATTCCATCCATTGATCATTGATTATAAAAGAATTCTTAACGAAGTTTTATAAATTTTCCATTTTCAACTTTAAGTATGATTATGTCCTTTACAACATCCCCAATAGGAGTAAAAGAAGTACTACCTGTGACCCCGGGATAATCTTTAATTTTTAACATTTCCCTCTGATGGGCTTCTCCACCCACGCCACCGGCATTTTTAATTGCAGTAAGTAAAATCATAGCCGCATCGTAAGCTTGAGCAGCAAACATGTCGGGTTCGTCTTTAAACTTATCCGTATATGCTCTGACAAACTTCTGTGCATTCGGAGAAGGGTCATCTGTAAAGAATCCTGCGGTGAAAACAGCATCTTCTACGGCATCCCCGCCAAGATCGACCAAAATTGGAGAATAAAAACCGTCCGCACCTAAAATCACAACATCCAAACCTTGGTCCTTAGCTTGTTGTGCTATTTTAGCAGCTTCGGTATAATAACCTGCTATATAAAGAGCATCCGGATTTTTGCCTTTGAGTTTGGTTAATTGTGTCCTGAAATCTTTTTCACCATCATTATATGTTTCAATACCTGTTACTTCCGCAAGTTCTTTTGCTCTCTTTTCAAATGCATCTTTCAAAGAAAGACCATAATCGTTATTTGTAAACATCACGGCAAACTTTTTAAGTCCCAGTTCTTCTACGGCATATTCTGCCAATTGAACGGCTTGGACCTCATCAGATAAACAATTTCTAAAAACATAATCGCCTATCTCAGGAATACCTACCGCTGTAGAAGAAGAAGATATCGTTACAACCTTAGCATCATTTGTTATAGGCCCTGCGGTAAATGTTTCCGCACTGATTACTCCACCGACGATTGCAGTAATTTTATCTTGTTCGATAAGTTTTGAGGCCGCATTTGCAGTTTCAGTTTGATCCCCACGAGTATCTTCCGATATTAGACGGATCGGCCTGCCATTGAGTCCACCATCCTGATTAAATTCGTCAACAGCAACTTCCACACCATTTTTAGTGCTTATACCATAACTGGCAACATCTCCCGTAAGAGGGCCGACAGTACCAATTTTTATTTCTTCTCCTACTTCATCTCCGGATTTTCCATTTTCAGTTTCTACTCCTGAAGGAGTATCTGTATCATCATCTTCCGTTTTTCCAAAACATCCTGATAGTAACCCTACGGCCAAGACAAGCACCAGAAGCAGGATTATAAATTTCGATTGTTTAAGCATTAAAAAACCTCCTTAAAATCTTTAGAATAAATGAAGCAATTTTAAATCAAATTTGTATAGAACCATAAAAATAGCATCTCTCTGATTTTTTATTTCTTATAGTGTTTTGTCGGCTAT
>CAYOGD010000058.1:1371-8476 GCA_964403395.1 uncultured Alkaliphilus sp. | reverse complement strand
GGTAAAACCGTACATGAAAACATTTCGCTGGTGGTATCTCCGGGTTCTAAGCAGGTGCTTACCATGTTGTCGGAAAATGGAGCGTTGGCTAAGATCATAGGTGCGGGCGGAAGGGTATTGGAGAGTGCCTGCGGGCCTTGTATAGGTATGGGGCAGGTTCCCAGTACCGGTGGTGTTTCTTTGAGGACATTCAATAGAAACTTTAAGGGACGCTGTGGTACGGATACTGCCGACGTGTATCTATCGAGCCCTGAAATAGCGGCCATGTCCGCCATAAAGGGTTATATCGTATCCGCCGAAGATTTTGATAGAGATGTGGACTTGGATATAGAACTTCCGGATAGATTTTTGATAAATGATAATCTGATAGTTGAGCCGGCTGAAGAAGGCGAAACCGTAGAAATAATACGCGGGCCGAACATAAAGCCTTTTCCTAAGAGTAAACCCTTAGAAGATTTAATCACGGGAAAAGTTTTATTAAAAGTTGGCGATGGAATAACTACGGACCATATTATGCCTTCAAATGCCCATTTGCTGCCCTATAGATCAAATATACCTTATTTATCCAAGTTTTGTTTTAATCAGATTGATAAGGATTTTGCAGCAAATGCTGAAAAATATGGCGGAGGTATGATAGTTGGCGGTTTAAACTATGGACAGGGTTCCAGCCGTGAACATGCGGCTTTGGTTCCGTTGTACTTAGGTATAAAAGCCGTTATAGCCAAATCTTTTGCAAGAATTCACAGGAATAACCTCATAAATAACGGGATTATGCCTTTAACATTTAAAAACAGCAATGATTATTTAACAATAGATGCCTTTGATGAACTGGAAATTCAGGATGTTCTTTCCAGCATGGATTCAAATGAAATAATAATTCTAAATAAAACGAAGGGCCTGAAATATGCCGTGAATCTAAATATATCGAAAAGATATATCGGCATATTAAAAAGCGGGGGGCTATTGAACATAGTTGGGCAGTTGGCCGATTAGGTGTTAGACTGTTGATCAGTTGGTCGGTTAGACTCCCGGCCAACTGATTTCTATCTTTATGGGAAAAATGCAGGTTTGGAACGAAGGATATGGCATATATTACGAAAGTTTAAATATAAACAATGGGAGGAAGGACATGAACAAGACAATCACTTTAATCGATGGAGATGGAATAGGAAAAGATATCATAGACGCAACGATTAAAATAATAGAAAGGGCAGGAATTAAAATCAACTGGGACAGACAGGAAGCAGGGCTCTCGGCATACGAAAAATACGGCAATCCATTGCCGGAGGAAACAATAAAAAGCATAGAGAAAAATAAGATCGCTCTGAAGGGCCCCCTTACAACACCGGTTGGCACGGGCTTTAGAAGCGTAAACATTGCATTGAGACAGTATTTTAAGTTGTTTGCCAATATAAGGCCTGTAAAGTCCTTTGACGGCATAGACTCTTTATATAAGGATTTAGATTTTGTCGTTGTGAGGGAAAATACGGAAGGTTTATATACGGGCATAGAATTTATGGTCAACGATGATATAGCTCAGAGTATTAAAATAATAAGCAGGGATGCCAGCCTCAAAATATGCAACTTTGCATTTGAACTTGCAAGGCAGGAAAAGAGAAAAAAGGTAACCCTTACACATAAGGCAAATATCATGAAACTTTCAGACGGACTATTCCTGGATGTGGGCAGGGAAGTAGCAAGCAATTATAAAGATATTCAATTTGAGGATATAATCGTAGATGCCATGGCAATGAGAATGGTCATGAACCCAAGGGATTTTTCCATCATCGTAGCACCTAACCTATATGGGGATATCTTATCTGATTTAGGCGTAGGATTGATAGGGGGTCTGGGGATCGCACCCAGCGGAAATATCGGAGATGACTTTGCCATATTTGAACCTGTTCATGGTTCGGCTCCCGATATTGCGGGTAAAAATATAGCAAATCCCATATCGGCTATATTGTCCGGTGCAATGATGTTAAAGCATATTGATGAAGCCGAGGCAGCTCTTAATATTGAAAAAGCTTTGAAAAATATACTTAAGAATAAGGAAAACTGCACCGTAGACCTTGGAGGTAAATTATCCACCACTGAATTTGCGGATGCGGTTATAGCGAATATGTAATTATAAAGACCGGGGGATCTTAGAACCTCCCGCCGTCTTTATAGAAGGGGGAGGGTGATAAAGAATGGGCATAAAGAAATTTAAACGTATATTAGTAGCAAACAGGGGCGAAATCGCCATCAGGGTTTTCAGGGCCTGCCGTGAGTTGGGGATCAGAACCGTGGCGGTTTATTCTAACGAGGATCAGCGTTCTCTTTTCAGAACAAAAGCAGATGAATCTTATTTAATAGGCAGAAATAAGGGCCCTATAGAGGCATATTTAAATATTGAAGAGATAATCGGTTTGGCATTGAAAAAAGGAGTAGATGCTATTCACCCGGGGTACGGGTTTCTGTCTGAAAATCCGGAATTTGCACAGAGATGTGAAAAGGCGGGAATTGTATTCATCGGGCCTTCCTATAAGACCATCAGAAAATTGGGAGACAAGATCAGATCCAAATTGATTGCGCAGGAAGTGGATGTGCCGACGATACCCGGTGTGGAAAAGCCCATTACCACGGAAAAAAAGCTGATAGAATTTGCTGAGCACTGCGGATATCCGGTTATGCTCAAGGCTGCCGCCGGAGGCGGCGGAAGAGGAATGCGTGTTGTAAATTCGGAGGATAAGCTTGTAGAGTCTTTTAACAGTGCCAAAAGTGAGGCTAAAAAGGCATTCGGCAATGACAATATCTTTGTTGAAAAATACCTGAAAAGGCCCAAACATATAGAGGTACAGATATTAGGAGATGAATACGGCAATATAGTACACCTCTATGAGAGGGATTGCTCAATACAGAGGAGACACCAAAAGCTGGTGGAATTTACTCCGGCCATATCTCTTTCCGATGAAAAGAGAGAGGAGATATGTGAAGATGCTTTAAAAATAGCGCGGGCCGTAAATTATAAAAATGCCGGGACGGTGGAGTTTTTACTGGATGTTTACGGGAATCATTATTTTATCGAAGTGAACCCCAGAATACAGGTGGAGCATACGGTTACGGAAGTGGTGACCGGTATTGATATTGTGCAAAATCAGATCCTGATAGCTCAGGGCTATTCTTTAGACAGCCCTAAAATAGGGATCAAGTCCCAGCAGGATATAATCTCCAGGGGATATGCCATAGAATGCAGAATAACCTGTGAAGATACGAGCAGTGATTTTTCACCCAGCACGGGAAAGGTAGATGTATATAGAACCAGCTCCGGACCCGGAATAAGATTGGATGGAGGCAGCGGTTTCACCGGCTCCGAAATCGGCCCCTATTATGACAGCTTATTGGTAAAGGTTACATCTTCATCAAGAACTTTTGAAGATGCTATCAGAAAATCGATCCGTTCTCTGACGGAGTCTAAAATCGATGGGGTTAAAACCAATATAGGGTTTTTAATCAATGTTTTAAACCATGAAACCTTTAGAAAAGGAGAATCCAGCACCGGTTTCATAGAAAACAACCCCGAACTTTTTGATATTATACCTCAAAGCGATAAAGAGCTGAAGCTGCTTAAATATATTGGAGAAAAGGTAGTAAATGAAACAAAGGGGATTAAAAAAGACTATGATATACCGGTGGTTCCATATGTGACAAGGTCCGAAGAACAGTACGGTACAAAACAAATATTGGATAATGAGGGCCCCGAAGGGTTGGTAAAGTGGATTAAAAATCAGGATAAACTATTGTTGACCGATACCACTATGAGAGATGCCCACCAGTCTTTGATGGCAACAAGGCTGAGAACTATAGATATGGCAAAAGTATCTAAAGCAACTTCTGTTTTAGCAGGGGATTTGTTTTCCATAGAGATGTGGGGCGGGGCTACTTTTGATGCATCCTACAGCTTTTTAAGAGAATCTCCCTGGGAACGTATAGAGGTGCTGCGCGAGAGAATACCCAATATTTTATTTCAGATGCTCTTGAGGGCCAGCAATGCGGTGGGTTATAAAAATTACCCCGATAATGTCATAAAGGCCTTTATTCAGGAGGCTGCGGAAACCGGCATAGACGTGTTCAGGATTTTTGATTCCCTGAATTGGTTAAAAGGCATGGAAGTAGCCATTAATGAGGTATTAAAAACCGGCAAAGTTGCGGAAGCATGTATGTGCTATACCGGAGACATCCTGGATACGAATAGGGATAAATATACCCTGAAATATTATGTGGATCTGGCCAAAGAGATTGAAAAAACAGGTGCCCATATATTAGGCGTAAAAGATATGTCCGCTCTTTTGAAGCCCTATGCTTCACAAAAGCTGATTAAAGCATTAAAGAATGAAATTTCTATTCCCATACATCTTCATACCCATGATACCACAGGCAATGGTGTTGCTACCGTGCTGATGGCGGTAGATGCGGGAGTGGATATTGCAGATGTTGCTATCAGCAGTATGTCCGGGCTTACCAGCCAACCGTCTTTAAATTCGGTTGTTGCGGCTCTGGAGAATACTTCCAGGGATACCAAAATGAATACGGATGATTTACAAAAACTTTCTCATTATTGGAGTGCCGTAAGACCGGTTTTCGAACAATTTGAATCTGATTTAAAATCTGCAACGGCGGAAATTTATAAATATGAAATTCCGGGCGGACAGTATTCCAATTTAAAACCGCAGGTGGACAGTTTTGGTTTAGGGCATAGATTTGATGAAGTCAAAGGGATGTATAAAACCGTCAATGAGATGCTGGGAGATATCATAAAGGTTACACCGTCGTCTAAAACTGTGGGTGACATGGCAATTTTCATGGTACAAAATGATTTAGATCCGGAAAATATATACGAAAAAGCAAAAGATATGACCTTTCCGGAGTCCGTTGTAGATTATTTTAAAGGCATGTTAGGACAGCCAAGCGGGGGTTTTCCTAAGAGATTACAGGATATAGTTTTAAAAGGTGAGACTCCTATCAGTGTAAGGCCCGGTGAACTGTTAGAGCCGGAAGACTTCGATGCTATCGCAAAACATTTGGAAGAAGGATATTGCATAAATCCGAATCGGAAAGATATATTATCATATGCGCTTTATCCGAAGACATACGAAGATTACCTGGATTTTATCGATGAATATGGGGACCTGAGCAGGATGGGGAGCGATATATTTTTCCATGGTTTATATGAAGGTGAAACTTGTGAGGTAGAGATTGCGGAGGGCATGGTCTTGATTCTCAAATTGCTGGAGATTGGTAAATTGGATAATGAGGGAAATAGAACCGTAGCATTTGAAGTGAATGGAAACCGCAGGGAAATAAAAATATTTGACAAAGCGAGTATAGTAATCGGAACCGACGGACAGGTGTTTACTCAGATGGCGGATCCGGAAAATAAATTTGAAATAGGTGCTACTATCCCCGGAGCGGTGGTCAAAATCTTAGTGAAAGAAGGGGAAAAAGTAGACAAAAATCAGAGTATTATTTTACTTGAGGCCATGAAAATGGAAACCAATATTACAGCTCCTGTGGCCGGCGTAGTAGAAAGTGTTTTGGTGGAAGAAGCACAACAGGTAAAAGTAGGAGAATTATTGATGAGATTGAAGGAAGAATAATAAATAATTTTAAATAGTGAGAGGGAAAAAGAATAGGGGGAAGGTTTTTAGTCCGTTCGACAGGATAAAGAGCTTATCTCCCGTTTTTTTGTTAAAAAAATAAAAAACCATTGCATATTTATTAATTATAATGTATAATTATTAAAATAAACAGGGAGTTTCGATCGTTTATCCGGATGTTTTGATTGTAGAGGCGAACCTAATTAGCCTGTTTGGAAATAATAAAAGAAGGTGAGAACATGATTAAAGTAGGGATTATAGGAGCGACAGGATATGCAGGGGGGGAATTAGTCAGGTTAATTTCTCAACACAGCAAATTAGATATAAGTTTCTTAGACTCCAGAAGCTATGCCACTGTAGAATATAGCAAGGTCTATCCTAACTTTAAGAATATAATAGATGACAAATGTGTTTCTATAGATTTGGATGAAAATTTAGAAGATATAGATGTGCTTTTTACTGCCTTGCCCCATGGATTAAGCCAAAAGCCGGTAAAGAAAATATTCGAAAAAGGCAAAAAAGTCGTAGACCTTTCAGCGGACTTTAGATTAAAAAGTGTTGATACCTATGAAAAATGGTACGATACAAAACATGAAGCCGTAGATTTATTGGATAAGGCGGTATACGGCCTGAGTGAGATATATAGTGACAAAATCAATAAAACCCAACTTGTTGCAAACCCCGGCTGTTATCCTACCGGCGTTCTCTTATCGTTATATCCTTTATTAAAAGAAAAACTTGTGGGCGGTGATCATATAATAATAGACGCGAAATCAGGGGTTTCAGGTGCGGGCAGGTCTGTCAAGGATGCAAACTTATTTTCGCAATGCAATGAAAATTTCAGAGCCTACAGTATAGGCACCCATAGGCATACGTCGGAGATTGAACAGGAGTTATCCATAGCGGCCGGAAAAGAGGTTGTAGTACAGTTTACGCCTCATTTGGCTCCCATGACACGGGGGATTTTGAGCACTGTTTATTTGATCAACAATAAAAATGTGAGCGAAAAAGAAATTAAAGATACATTGGACCATTATTATGATAATCAACAGTTTGTAAGGGTATTGGAGGAGGGGGAATATCCCCAGACAAGAGCGGTTTATAGCTCCAATTATTGCGATATAGGTTTTAAAGTGGATAAAAGGACTAATAATATAATTATGATAAGTGCCATAGATAATTTGGTCAAAGGGGCGGCAGGCCAAGCTGTGCAAAATATGAATTTGATGTTTGGTTTTGATATGGGTGAGGGATTGCAGCAACCGCCCATATGGCCTTAAACAGTTAAGAGCTGATTAGGGGGATTAGGGAAAAATGATATTGTATGAAAAAACATTCCCTTGTACTTTTTTGTCATCCCGAGACGGACAGGATATGTTCGACCTACGAAGGATCTAAAAGCGAGATTCTCCGCTGCGCTCAGAATGACAAAATGGGATGTTCAGAATAATAAAATGGAGTGTTCG
>CAYOGD010000058.1:0-1271 GCA_964403395.1 uncultured Alkaliphilus sp. | reverse complement strand
ACAATTTTTGTATAATCTGATGGTTTTTATGATCTTTGTTTAAGGGAGGGAAAGAGTGTGAAGAGTTTTAAAATTTTTGACGGGGATATCACCTCGCCTAAGGGTTTTAAAGCGAGTGGCCTAAATATAGGGTTAAAAAAGAACAAAAAAGATATGGCTTTGATTGCCAGCGATGTATTGGCAAAAGGGGCAGGGGTTTTCACCAAAAATAAGGCATGTGCGGCTCCTATATCATTGTGTAAAGAAAATATTGCCGGAGCCGAAATTCAGGCAATCATCATAAATAGCAACAATGCTAATGCCTGTACCGGGCAAAAGGGTTACGAAGATGCGGTGGCAATGGCCGAGGCAACAGCCAAAGAATTAAATATATCTCCTGAAAATGTTTTGGTGGCTTCCACAGGTGTGATAGGTGTTCCGCTGCCCATGGAAGTTATATTGGACGGGATTAAAAAAGCAGCCGAAGATTTGAGCTATGGAGGGGGACCGGCGGCTGCCGAGGCAATTCTCACTACTGATACATGTGTCAAAAATATAGCCCTATCGGTAGAGATAGGCGGAAAACAGGTTACGATAGGAGGAATTGCAAAGGGTTCCGGCATGATAGAACCGGATATGGCAACTATGTTGGCTTTTATCACAACTGATGCTAATATAGAAGAAGGGTTTTTGCAAAGACTATTAAATGATACGGTAGATAAAACTTACAATATGATTACTGTTGACGGGGATACCAGTACTAATGATATGGTTGGTGTGATGGCGAACGGTTTGGCGGAAAACACTATCATCGATGAAAAACATCCCCAGGCAGAAAAATTCGTGAAAGCTTTTTATTATGTAAATGAATATTTGGCCAAATCCATAGTGCGCGACGGTGAGGGGGCTACCAAATTTATAGAAGTCGAAGCAATAAATGCCGGATCTGCCACAGATGCTAAAAAGGTGATCAAGAGTATCTTAAATTCCAATCTGGTAAAAACCGCTTTTTTTGGTGAAGATGCTAATTGGGGAAGAATCATATGCAGTATCGGTTATTCGGGAGCAGATTTTAACATAGATGAAGTTGAGGTATTTTTAGGAAAAGAAGGGGACATGATAAAAATTATAAAAGATGGCAGAGGAACCGATTTTGATGAACAATATATAGATCGGATTTTGAAAGAGAAGGACCTAAAAATAATCGTTGATTTAAAAAGAGGCAGTGAAAGTGCCAAGGGATGGGGCTGTGATCTGTCATATGATTACGTAAAAATCAATATATCCTACAG
>CAYOGD010000057.1:6588-8574 GCA_964403395.1 uncultured Alkaliphilus sp. | reverse complement strand
AAGGTGTATGCGAAGATTATGCAGTGTTATTTGTAGCATTATCAAGAGCAGCAGGCATACCGGCGAGGCAAGTCAATGGATATGCCGGTTTCAGGATTCCAAGTAACACCTTAAACACTAATCCAGGGAAAGCGGTCCCCCTTTCAAGCTATCGACACTGTTGGGTTGAATTTTACATCGAAGGTATGGGCTGGTTACCCGCAGATTTGACATTCAGTTCAGAAAATGATCCATTTAAATATTTCGGCAATATCCCCTTTAGCAACCGTATAGCGCAGAACTATTTTGATCAATCCTTAAAAGTAAACTACCAAGGCAGTTCAAACGGATTAAAAATAAAATGGGAAGAGATGCTTATAAGCTAGACAAGAAATAAAACTGAAAACTGCTCGAATATTGAAAATATCCCTTGGCAGAAAAATACACCCCCCGAATTCTTAAAAAGGAATTCGGGAGGTGTTTTAATTACAACTATTTTAATTGTTTTTACAAGGTGATATTAATTTTCGATTACTTACATATCCAGGTCCGGATAATATATTTCGGTCCATTCCTCATATCCGTCAGGTTTTCTGATATAATCATGGCTGTTGATCGCCTCTTGCATCGCTTCGTAATACCATGCATCTTTATCCAAATCCGGGAATTGTCTCGCTTCCGGCAGGATATCTTCTGCTTTAACTCTGCGTTCCAATACATTGTTTACCAATGTTACAAATTCGGCTCTTGTTATATATTGGTCCGGTTTAAATGTTCCGTCCGGGTAACCTGTTACCCATCCTTTTTGTGCCGCTGAGTTAATAAGCTCTTCCGCCCAATGCCCCGATACATCGGAGAACATATCGATTTCCAGAGGAGTTAATTTGTCAAATTTTGAAGCTATCGTTGCAATCTCGGCTCTTGTTATATAATTTCCCGGTCTGAAGGTTCCATCCGGATATCCTAATATAATATTACCGTTAGCCAGTGTAGCGATATGGTAAGATGACCATCTATTTGCTTCTACATCAGGAAAATCACTGACTGTTACTTTAAGTCTATCCCTGGTGCTGCTTTCCAGTAATCTGTAGAATACTGCTGCAACTTCTTCTCTTGTTATATTGCCCTGCGGCCTTACAGTATTGTCAGGATAACCGATTATATAGGCAAAATGTTCATCTTTCTCTAAGGCTGGTGGTTCCGGTGGAACGATTATTTCCTTATCTCCGCCTCCGCCACCACCCGACGTCGAGTATCTTATTGTTTCGCTAACAGTTATCGGATCTGTTTCTTCAGTTTTGACAGTTGCTGTATTCACTATTTTGCCTTCTCTTATATCTTTCCTTTCAGTTTCATAAGTTCCCGTATAGGTCCATGTTTCGCCTACATCCAACTTGTCATTACCATTTTCATCTCCATTCGGTCCATCTAAATCAGCAATCATTGGATCATTTACTTCTATACCGGTTAGTGTTACATCTCCTGTATTTTTTACTGTGATGGTGTAAATTATCCTTTGACCTTCTCTGGTATAAGTTGTGCGGTTTGCTGATTTGGTGATTCTCAGTGCTGGAGTGTCTTTCTTATATACCGTTTCCTCATCTTCTCCAGGAGGTAGATCTTCGTCCCCACCTATTACCGATACTGCATTGGTTACAAATCCCGCATCTAGATCAGCCTGGGTAACTTCATATACTGCTGTTATGGTGAAGCCCCCACCTGGTGCTAATGATTCCGGAACAGTACTGATATCTATTGTTCCTATCTTGTCATCCACTACTAAGAATGGTCCGTCTATTGTCACATTTCCTATGTTTGTTACCTTATAGGTGTAAATGATTTTTTCACCTAGTTCCGAAAAACTAGCTTTGTCCGCTGATTTTTCTATTTCAAGCCCGGCCCTAATCCTGATCCACTGTGCATATACGGTTAAGTTTCCTGCTGGCATTGTTCCGGGTACTGCAGGTTCCCATCCGGCAAAGGTATAGCCTGCCTTGGTAGGATCTG
>CAYOGD010000057.1:0-6488 GCA_964403395.1 uncultured Alkaliphilus sp. | reverse complement strand
TGGTAGGATCTGCTATTGCTGTTACTGCTTCTCCGAAATCATATGTCTGTGTTCCATAAATCTCGTCACTTAAACTATCTGCATAGGTTAAGGTGTATTCATTTCTTGTATAATATAACTTTAAAACAGTTGTGCCATTAGCTAGTATAGCAGCTGAATTGTCTTGATCTGAGGAATACGTCCAACCTGGATAAGAATTAACATAATCATCATCATAGACAGTTGACCCAATCAAACCTTCATCTGTTTCTGTGTAGTTCGGAATAAGAGGATAATTACCATTATTATCTTCTAAATAATGTTCAATGGTAAATTCAGCCTCATTAGGAACATAAAAAATATCAATTGAATCGTTTTTACCAGTTAAAAGGATTGTTGTTGGCGATTCAGGCTTTACTATATAATTATCTACAATCGGATGTGATGGTAAATCTACTTCTCCCTTGTAAGCTGAATATCCTAGATAGGGATTAGGGGCTATGCCTGGGACTTTATCCGTGGTTCCGTCAATATAATAATTGACTATATATCCATTTAAAATATCAACGTATTCTCCAGATATTCCGTGCCCACCAGTAGCTTCAGTATCGACAGTAATAAGAAATGGACTAGTAAGTTCTAAACCAGCCAAACTAAAGCTTACAACTATCCAATGTGCACCTCCCTTTTTTGGTGGTTTTGGATCATTTACTGAATATTCAACACCATTTATTATTAGTGAAACTGTATCATCTGTAGCCGGATTAGCAACGAAGTCGGATATAGTGGCATCATTATACTTTAGAAGTGTTACTTCCTTAAGCAATCCAATTACACCCAAATAAAGAGTACCTTCTTGCATCCATACCTTCCTTACTTCAGTTTGACCATTTGTTGAAAATGCTTCAACATCAAGAACGTCTGAGTCAGAATAATAATTTAAGCTGTTAGAGGCCATGGGCATATAGGACATAGTATAGTTTGTCAGTGGCTGTATGGCCGGATTCTCTGTTGATTTCGGACCTAATTCAGATTCTCCCGGATTTTCAAATCCTTCTGGGTTTTCAGATTCTCCTAGGTCTTCAGATCCCCCCGGTTCCTGGGGTTGTCCTGATTCGGGATTTGCTCCGGAGCCAATTTCATTACCCTCCGAAAATTTTTCCGGCTCTGTTTCATTTTCCGGAGGCATTTCTTGACTTTTAATTACCCCATCAGTTCCATCCTGCGTCAGTACTTCCGCATATGCGCCAATACATGTACTCAGTATCATGGCGAATACCATTAGAAGCGCAAGATGTTTTTTTCTTTTATTTTTCATTTTATTTCCCTCCTTTTATCTTCAAATTTTAGATTTTTAGCTGACATTTCTGTAACATCCCCCCTCTCATATCTATATAAATAAAGAGATCAGGCTGCATTGTTTGTTTAAACATTGCAGCCTGACCATCATTGCCTTCATTATTAAACCCGGGGCCTTCGACAAAATTTATGTATTATTCATCCCGGGATGACATGCTATAAGAGCATGCTCATAATAATTAGAGCTTTAGATTCATGGCTTTGCGTCCCTAGCTTTCGCTAGGTTTGCCCATATGTTCTATTATAATATTGAACCATATATACCTACTAAGATAATACTCTAAACATTTAAATTTTTATGTCGGGCTCCCTAATATTAGAGAAATCAAAATTATTATCGGATCAAATCATGTTTTTTCATTGAATTCCTATTTTAATTAATCCTTAATTTCATAATCACAACTTTAGCCTTATATTTACTTAATACCCTATATCTGCTTAATACCCTAAAATAAAACAAATAAATCTTTTTTTTTAATATATCACATTTATGTCGAATATGTAAAGATAAAATTATATCAAAATAAATATATATATTTATTTTAATTTCACCTTTTCTATTATTGGTTTTCTATCAATTTTGTTTTACAGCTGCGGATTTATATTCCACCATAAACATTTTATCGTTATAAAGCATATGATCTATGCTGTTTTTAAAATTTTTCATTATCATTTTACCCGAATTTTAAGGAGACAACCACAAATTTTTCTTTTATTTTTTCTAATCCTACATTAAAAACTAAAAAATAAAAATACGGCCTTAGCAGCCGTATCAGTATATATTATTCTTAAGTATAATCAATATCTCCCGTGATATTTTCTGTTTTATTGAAAACTATAAAAAGGTTACAAACCGGAAATTACGTCATTTTTTTCTTTACAAATAACAGATTGCCCTCCACCTTTGTTTTTAGCTTCATATAAAGCCCTGTCCGCTTTTGCAAATAGTTCCTCATACGTATTTTCTTCTTTCAAAAATGCTATTCCGCTGCTCACTGAAATGTAAAAACCCCTGTTTATCTCTTGGATAACCTTGTTCAGTTGCTGACATTTTAACCGGGCTAAATCCACCATGGGAACATCTTTCATATATACACAAAATTCATCTCCGCCGATACGTCCGATGATATCACTCTGTCTGAACGTAACCCTTAAGCCTTCGCCTACATTTTTCAACACCATATCGCCTGTCAAATGCCCGTATGTATCATTAATATATTTAAATCTATCGCAGTCTATCGCTATCAAGACATTTATTTTATGTTTACCCTCGGCTTTTATGCTTTCATCTATAAGTTTTTTAGCAGTTGAGGCATTATATAACCCCGTCAATCCATCAATTTCTGATTTTATAACGAGCCTCTTTTTTTCCCTTGCCTCTTCACTTATATCGATCATTTTCCCAACAATAAAATCCAAGTTTCCTTTTTTATCATACATGTTTAAAGCGATTGACTTAAATGTACCTATCTCACCGTAAATGATGGGAAGCCTTATCTCCGATATATTTCCGTCTAGGTCGTTATTTTTCAACGTATTTTTTAATATATTGCTCGCTTCCTTATGTTGCTCCGGGGTTCCGAATAATTGAGTATATTTTTTAGATAGTTCTAAACGATCGGATTTAACAAAGTATTCATATAAATATTCATTAGAAATTTGAGATAGCATTTCATTTATTTTATTTTGTGTCTTAAACCTTTTATTTGAACGGACATTTGAAATAACACTGAACGATAAAATACCTATTACCAAAAAAACTACACCGAATATCAACCTGCCATAAGTGTCCATCACCATTGAAAAGGTAATCTTTCTATCGATTCGCGAAGCAACATCTAAAATCAGGGTTTGCATTCTATTTTCATCGATTATATCGATTGCTTTGTTGATAATAGATAATAATATTTCATCATCCTTGGGAAAACCCATACGATATTCTCTCGTTTCTTTACTTTTTGGAATCGTAACTATGTTCTTATAACCATTTTGCAGCATATAGAATGCTACGGAATATGCGTTTCCATAGCCATAATCGGCCCGGCCGGCTTCTACGGCATTCAGGCTCTCCTCTCTTGTGCCATAATAAATTACATTCTCTTCCCTTACCCCTTCCGGTAAACTGCCGCCTATTAAGGCAGCATATGTTTTATCCTCTAATCTGTCAGAGTCCTGGGAAGAGTTAATATATAGTATTGCTTCGGATTTTAAATATGTTTGTGACAGCATAATACCCGGTGGCGCATATTGTTCCGGCAAACTGAACAATATATCGGCATTGCTTTCGAATGTTTCAATAACAGAATCATACAGTTCATATTCGAAAACAAGCCCTGTCATATCGGCTATTTCCTCAAGCACAAGTACGGCAATACCCTTTATATCACCATTTGAATCCGTATAATGAAGGGGTGCCACACCATCAATAGATACCGCCTTTATGGCACCGGATCCGGCTATATAGTTCCTCTCCTCCTGTGTTAAATCTAATTGGACTTCCATAGCAAAAACATTTGTAATATTAAACATAACTATAAACATAACTATTATTTTTTTTAACATTAATTTTATCCTTTTCTTGATTTCATATTTCGTAATTGTTTTCTCCATCAACACCGACTTGATTTTTATCTCGATAGTTTATCCCAATTTTATTTCATATCACCATTTTTCATTATGAACGGGTGTTAAATTTAAAACATTGCCCGTCTTTGTCCTATTAAATTTTAAATAATGATTATTAAATTCAATATATTATATGTCCCGCCTAAAATCAATATTATTTTAGCCCTTCAGGTGTTCAATGGATATGTTTTTGCCAAAAATAAGAAAAACCTGCCAATAAATATTATACCGGCAAATTTTTCTGTTTAGAACTAAATTTTAAAATATTTAATAAACTGTATCCCCTTATCTTTTTTGGCCTCATATAGAACTTTATCCGCTTTTCCGAATAATTCTTCATACGTGTCTTCTTCCTCTAAAAGTGCCATACCACTGCTGACCGAAACAAAAAAGTCTTCATTGATTTGCTGTATCAGTTTGTTTAATTGATCACATTTTAATTTAATTAAATCAATTGAGGGAACATTCTTCATATACACGCAAAATTCATCCCCACCTACACGGCCAATGATATCATTTTGCCTAAAAGTAAGTTTCAGACCTGTGCTTATATTTTTCAATACCCGATTACCTACTAAGTGTCCATATGTATCATTGATATATTTAAGATTATCACAATCTATTATTATTAATGCATCTATTGCATGTTTATCTCTGTTTTTTATAGCTTCATTTATAAGTTCTCTGGTAGTTATGGCGTTATATATACCTGTAAGCCCATCCATTTTTGATTTTATAATAAGCTTTTCTTTTTCCTCTATTTCCTCGCTGATATCAATCATTTTCCCAACAATAAAATCCAAATTTCCTTTTTTATCATACATATTTAAACCGATTGATTTAAATGTGCATGTCTCACCGTAAATGATAGGGAGCCTTATCTCCGATATATTTCCATCTAAATCGTTATCTTTCAATGTATTTTTTAATATATTGCTCGCTTCTTTCTGTTGCTCCGGGGTTCCGAATAATTGAGTATATTTTTTAGATAGCTCCAAACGATCGGATTTAACAAAGTATTCATATAAATATTCATTAGAAATTTGAGATAGCATTTCATTTATTTTATTTTGTGTCTTAAACCTTTTATTTGAACGGACATTTGAAATAACACTGAACGATAAAATACCTATTACCAAAAAAACTACACCGAATATCAACCTGCCATAAGTGTCCATCACCATTGAAAAGGTAATCTTTCTGTCAATATGTGTTGTTTCATCTAAAATTATAGCCTGAATTTTACTTTCGTTAATCGCATCAATTGCTTTGTTAATGATAGACAATAGCACCTTATCATTTTTGAGAAAACCCATACGATACTCTCTTATTTCCTTTTCCATGGGTATTGTAACAATATTTTTATAATTATTTTTTGATGTATAGAATATTACGGAGTATATATTTCCATATCCATAATCAGCTTCCCCTCTTTCTACAGCGTCCAAAGATTTTTCTCTTGTATCAAAATAAACTATATTTTCCTCTTTTACCCCCTCAGAAAACACCCTGCCTCTTACGGCAGCATATATTTTGTTATCCAGTTGTTTAAAATCTATCGAAGAATTTATATATAATATCACTCCGGTTTTTAAAAACGGCCGCGATAAGACCATACCGGAAGATGCATAGTGATACGGGATGCCAAAAAATATATCAGAATCAGTATCATCACAGGCTTCTCTGATGGTACCACACATTTTATACTGAAAAGTAAGTCCCGTCATATTTGATATCTCTTCAAGTACCCGTTTAGAAACACCTCTGATTTCCCCTCTCGTGTCAGTATATTGAATAGGAGCCCAGCCATCAACAGATACTACTCCTATAACATCTGCTTTGGCTATATAATCCTTTTCCTCCTGTGTTAAATCCAATTTGGTTTCCGCAGATACAAAAACACCCATAACAATAAATACAATAATATTTATCGATGTTATTTTTTTCAACATCGGTCGTACCCCCTTGATTCCTCAGTGTTAAACTTCTAATTTCTCTATTAATAAAGTAAACCTATATACTTTAAAATCTTTAACCAAAATAACCCTGATATTCCCTGAGATAGAAACTTTTTATATATTTATCAATGCTATGAAAGGGCAACAAACTATGTAAAAAGCGTTTTTTCTATCTTGTTGTTATCCGAAATGAAGTGAAAAATCTATATTTTGGATTATTCCGGATTTCTTCCATTATTAACAAATGTTTTCCAATAATATTGTATACTAAATATATGCTGTAGGCAAACTATTTAACGGGCAACCGGCATATTCGGCTGTTTTTAATTTGCCCATAGACTATATACAAGAGCATTTCCACTTTTTTATCCTTTTTAGTAGATAGACTGGACGACCGAAGGGACGGTTTCCACCGGTCTCTGGATTTGAGGATATTATTTTGATATAATCAGATTTAGGGACGATTATATGGAACATAATGTGTCATACTTGGGGAGGGATTTAAATGTTAGATGGTATCCGTTTTATCCATACAGGGGACCTGCATCTGGGCAGCCCTCTTAAAGC
>CAYOGD010000056.1:0-8767 GCA_964403395.1 uncultured Alkaliphilus sp. | reverse complement strand
GACAACCCATCCGTGCTGGCTTAAATCTATACTGTTCAGTTTTCAAAGACCTCTTCTTTTAGTTTACAGTTTATAGTTTACAGTTTTCAGTACACAATTTACAGTTTATAGTTTACAGCGTATAATGTATAGTTAAAAAAATCTGTTAACTTTTAACTTTTAACTATCAACTATCAACTATCAACTATTAACTGTCATCCGCTTCATTACAGTGACTTGTTAAGTATAGCACATTCTTAATATCACGTCAATGTTTTTTCTCTACATTTTTAAAATACCCTAAAATATAGTATTATAAACTATATTGTTAAATATCCATTATTTTTCAAAAATAAAGACCCCCTTTTTTGCTATGAGAGGGACCCTTATTATTTCATTTAATTATTTGCTTCAATCGACATCAACCAGCCTTAACTTTAACTTTATTCTTTCTGGCCAATCCATCAATAATAGGAACTAAACAAGCTGCTACAAGACCACCGGTAAACCCATTATTGTATAAGTCCATGCCCCCATGTAAATATGCTGTATTTACTACTGCCGCCATATGAACAATTCCCGCCACTATTCCTGCAAACCATCCATAGTGTCCGGCAATTGGTGCTAGAGTAGTTCCAAATAATGCGGCCAACACCGGTGCCAAGGCGCCTGGATCCGGTACAGATGAACCCGGTATCTTTGAAAAGAAAAAGCTTGCTATAAAGACTCCTACAAAAATAGGTAAAATATTTTTTGCATGTTTACCAAAAGCCCCGAAAGCTATTACGGTTAAAACGCCCCCAATATTCGGTCCGTTCAAATCACCTTTGACCAGTAAAACATATGCAACAGACATAAGGCCTATTACACCCATATTAACTAATGTCATTCCAAAGCCATCCGAAGCGACAAAATCCGAAGGAGCCTGCCCCGACCTTTTTAATAAGGTCCCATATCCGGAGAGACTTTTATCATTCAGAATATACCCTAATAAAATCATTGATATAAACATTATAGAGAAATAAATAGTAAATTCAACATTATACCCCGAAAGTCCTATTGCTAAGGTTTGATGCCCCCTGCCAAAGGCCCTTATCATAGACATAAACAGGAACCCAGTCATTCCGGCCGTAAAACCTATGTTGTACAAACTAAAACCTTGATGAAATTTAGGAAAATGTGCGGCCATAGACGGTATAATAAATCCGGCTATAATTCCGGCCAAATTACCTAAAATTATCCCTTGTACAAGCGGCAATCCTGCTCCGAAACTGATCTGACTTATTAATGGACCTAATGCTGTTCCAAAGAAAGCAGCTGCGGAATATTTTTTAAAACTTTCCTTTGTATATAATGCATACAGATATGCTCCCAAGTATATAGCCCAAATATTATAAATATTTTTCCCGAAGAGCGCAAAACCCGCTATTGTAAATATCGCTGCTATAGTAAGCCCATTCATTTCTACACGGGCAATTTTAGCAACAATTATTGAAGCAAGTGTCGTAAGCCCGCAATTAACTAAAGTAGCCCCTATACCTATACCCGTTATTGTTTTCATTGCTTCCTGTAATTGGGCTGCGTCCCACGCCTCCACCTGTGTCCCTAATTCCGCTATTACCATATAATCCGAAAGAAGTACACTTCGCGACATAATAATTTGTTTCATCCCGGCTATAATTTCTCCAAGGTTAGCAAAAATAAACCCTGAAAGTGTAATAGCAATAGCATAGAAGAACATGATTGCGTATTTTGTTGTTTCGTCCAGACCCGCCTTATTAAAAGATTTGAAAAATCCTTTAACACCCTGCTTTTCTGCCTGGCTAGAATTTTGCATATTATCCCTCCTTAATAATTATATAGCTTTTTTTACCACTTCCTCTCGTTAGTATATTTACCATAACCTAAATAAATGTATTTCCACTTATTATATAATAAGTCTTACATACATTCAAGCATTTTTATGCCTTTGGAATCTTTAGGTTTTTCTGATTATTATAAATTATAATATTACTTACCCAAAAAAATGCTGAATTATCAAAAAAAGCGTAAAAAATAAAGTTTTAGACTAAAAAATGCGATTTTCCCTTTACAATGTTCCGAAATTAGTATAATATTTAGTACACGGTCAGAGTAGATGTTATGCGTCAAGTGTTGTGGGATGGGAAGTTGGCCACAAACGAAGAATGATGTTATCATTCGCGGCATGATGTCGCATCCACTGGCATATCAGAGAAAATCTTTCACCCTTTTCTCTTATGTGGACTCTTGTCCGATTTGAGAGAAAGGAGGTGTAAATGATGAATAAATGGAAAAATATTTCAGTGCGGAAAATCATAGCTAACAATAAACTATCCACGAGGGCTTTGGTTCTGGCTGCTATATTTGCAGCTATGAATATTATACTTACAAGAGCCGGAGTCATTATGCTGTTTGGTGGCCTTGTGCGCCTCAGTTTCGGTAAGATCCCTTTGATTTTATCCGGATTGTTTTTAGGTCCGTTAGCCGGGGCTTTTGCCGGCTTGGTAGGAGATGTGCTTGGGGTTATTATTAATTCCCACGGTGCACCTATGATTCATCCGGGTTTCACATTGAGTTCTGTTTTAACCGGAGCAGTACCCGGGATAATTGTTGTTTTAAGTCGCAAAAATAGATCCTCTTTATTTAATGTGATCACTTCTAATATTGTTGTGCTTATTTTAGTAAATCTTCTTTTGGATACCCTATGGCTCTCACAGATGTATGGAAATCCTTATGCAGTGGTATTTAAAACCAGGCTTATTCCCCATATTATTATTGCTGCAATAAACATTGTAGTGACCTATCCTCTAATTAAAAGCCTGATAAAGACAGGTCTGGCATCAGACACCGTAAGGATCGCCTAAAATAGACGAAACTATATTCTAAACTCTAAAACCCTTGTTCAATACTGGACAAGGGTTTTAATTGAATAAGTTAGAATATATTACAAATATGCGATTTAAAATTTAAATAAAAAATACTTCATTATAATATATTTTCCAGCATAAAACCTTCCTTATATTTTATATGATTGATCAATACCCTGAGCTCCGCTGTTTCACTCAAGGCCGATGGCTTATCTTTGATTTCCAAATATTGTTCAAGCCTCGATAAAACTATATCAATATCATCCATTTCATAATGTTCCAAGAACAGTTGCCATCTCTTCTTGGTGTTTTCCCATTCTTCATTAAGACTCGACAACTGTTTCTTTGAATCGGACCACCTATCTTTTTCCACTGAAACATGCAGTTCCTTTACATTGTCCAAGAGCCCATCACAGCTAGTATCAATATATCTATGTAACACAAAAGCGCTCACAACGAAAATAATTAGAATAATTATTGTAATTATAACAGTACGCATAAAATCTCACCTAACCTATCCTCTCCTGTATATAAAAACTTCCATCAGATGACAATGAAGCAAAAAACACATCCTTTATGCTGTCTATATCTTGTTTTTTAAGCTGATCCATCAACCATTTTTTATCATGTCCCGTCTTTTTAAGTTTGTTATCATTTAATTTTCCATCCGTAATCAATGTAACCGGCAGTTCTTCTTCTTTTACCATAATCCCAATATCCGCCGTCTCTACAGGCCGTTTATCCGCTTTCGGTATTATACTCATTTGTCCGTTTGTTTCCAAAATAGCATACTGCACATCACTTATATTAAAATAGTCTTTATTCCTGAGGGCCTCCAAGAGATCATTTATATTGACCCTTAATCTATACATCTCCGATTGGTCTATTCTACCCTTATGTATCAATATACTTGGTTTTCCGCAGATGAAATCCCTGAATCCTTCACTTTTTAAGGAAAAATATGAGGCTAGCACCTGTATGGATAAAAGTGCAATTATGGGAACAACCCCATTTATTAAGGGAATGTCGGTATCCTCCATAGGTGTGGCGGCAAGGTCCGCAATCATTATCATTATTACGAGTTCAAAAGGCTGCATCTGTGCCACCTGTCTTTTTCCCATCATCCTCATAACTACTACCACTACCAAATACAGTATCAATGCCCTTATAAATACAATTACCATATTTTCACCCCGTAAATTTCTTTTCACATTACCTTATTATTTCTCTTTAATATTTTTTTATTAGTTTTAAATATGAAATTCCTACATAGCCTATTAATATATGTTATAATCATTCGTATCAGTATTTTCTCGGGAGGTAATATAATGACAATTTTAAAAGCCGTAGTATTAGGTATAATCCAGGGGCTTACGGAATTTTTGCCGGTAAGCAGCTCGGGGCACTTAGCTGTCGCCCAGCAACTTCTGAAGGTCCCGGAAGACCGAATTCTTTTCTTTACGATAATGCTTCATTTAGGTACCCTTTTTTCAATATTTTTTGTTTATTCTAAAGATATAGCTATAATTATTGCGGAATTTTTTCGTTTGATCAAGGAAGTTATTACGGGAAAGGGATTTAAAATTAACAATGAACATAGGAAATTAGGTATTTTTATAATTATAGCGACAATCCCAACAGGGTTGATAGGAATATTATTCGGTAATATATTCGAAAGTTTTTTTTCATCTACGCTAATAATAGGTATCGCCTTGTTAATAACGGGGACCCTTTTATGGACAGCAGAAAAATTCGGCTCCGGGAAACGCGATATCCAAGATATGCACTGGACCGATGCTACAATTGTGGGTATATTTCAAGGCTTGGCCATTACCCCCGGTATATCCAGATCCGGTTCTACTATTGTAGGATCCTTGTTCAGGGGATTTAACAAAGAATTAGCCACCAAATTTTCTTTTCTGATTTCAATCCCTTCAATTTTAGGTGCCGCAGTATTAGAATTTAAGGATGTATTTAAATTCGGAACAGGCGATATCTCCACAGGTGTCATAATAATCGGTGTATTAGCAGCCTTTATATCAGGCCTATTCGCTATCAAAACTCTGATAAACCTCATTAAAAAAGAAAAATTATATTATTTCTCCTTTTACACATGGGCTGTGGGACTGATTGTAATAATAGTATCCTTGTTTTAAGCACAATTTTAAAATAGATTTAACTTTAAAAGCCGTCAAATATAGTACCTACAGCTTTTTATTAAATAAAAAATACTAAAGGCTACATTTACAAAACCCTCTCAAAAACTACTTAAAATTTAATATAAAATTCAAAGTGAATACATTTGAGAATATGACTATAATTCTTAGCAAATGAAGATGAAAAATACGTTAAACAACTTGCACTGTTTGAGCGAAGCGAGTTTGCAACCTTAATTTACTCCGTAGGAACATAAACAGGAGTACCTATGGTGCGAGTTGTAGTATTTTTTATTGGAATGAGCTTTAGAATTATTCATATTCGAAACTAGTATGAACGTGTATTTTATATTAAATTTTATAATCTATACTAATCCATGATGACAATCCCCAGCGCCTTGAATGTTTCCGGCCCTATATGAGGATCCTTAGCAAGATTATGATCCTTCTGAAATTTATATAGGGCTTGTTCCGTGCCCGGTCCATACCAACCGTCCAGGCGGTCAACATCGAGATACCCGTACGCCCTCAGTCTGGATTGAACTTCCATAACATCGGCTCCTATATTTCCCGGAGACAGTGTTCGGAGCCCATAACCGAAGGGCCCGAATATTCCGTTGATAATAGCAACAGGTGTACCGTGTTTGACATGTTTATAGAGATCTTCCACATCCCTGTTATTCATCCGTATACAACCCCCGGAAATATTGCTTCCGATAGAATAAGGTTTATTGGTTCCATGAATACCATATTTGCCCCAGGGCACATCGAGGCCCATCCATCTGGTCCCAAATCCCCCGCCCCACCTGGATTTACTGACTATTTTCCATGTTCCCAGCGGGGTCGGAGTTTTTGATTTTCCGGTAGCAATCGCATATTTGTTTATAAGCTCATTGCCATTTATCAAATAAAGACATTTTTCAGAAACATCTATCAATATTTTCGAATCCTTGTAATCCGGATTTTCCAAGAGCATCATATTTTCCCATGCCATATATTCCATATACTCGCTATATCCTAAAACCTCTTCATCCCTATACAATTTGTTTTTTAGTAAACCCATATTTTGCCCGACAAAAAAAATAATCATAATACATAAAATAGATACCGATAATAGAATTACCTTTCTAAACATTCTATCCCCTCCACATTAAATTATATGCAGAAGGACAATCAAATCATACAAACAAAATATATATTTTATAAATAAGTTGATGTTGATATTTCAAAAATGCGCACAAAAAATCTTGTACCCCTGTTTATTAAACTACATACAAGAATACAAGATAAATTACATATAAGAATACAAAATCTAAAACCGAATATCTATAGTTTCAACAATTTTTTGGCATTTCCGCCATTCACAAGAGCCTGTTCCGTTTCATTCAAACCCGTATCGGCAACATCCTTGATATATCTTTTCATAGATATCAAAGGATAATCACTTCCGAACAATATCTTATCCAATATCCCTATATCTTTGGCCACCTTGTATATTTTTTTATCATATAAAAAAGGTGATGCTGCCGTATCATAATATACATTTTTGTTTTGCTTTTTTATTTCCGGCATCAGCTCGTAAAACAATAATCCTCCACCCCAATGGGCAAATATCACCTTCAGGTCCGGGTAATTATGTGCAAGTGCGCTAGCCTGTACGGCAGTAGTATCGGTTTTTCCGCAATAATGATGCCCAACGGCCTCATTCGTGTGAATTATTACGGGTAAATCCCTCTCTATACATGCATTGGACAGATTTGACATTTCCTTTAAATCAGATATATCAAAATCCTGCCCATAGGGCATCAATTCCCCAATTCCCGTAAATCCCATATCCATACATCTATCCATCTCTTTTATTATTTCCTTAGATGTAGGAACCAATATCATATATCCTATAAGTTTGTCCGGAAATCTTTTGATAGCATCTGCCACATAATCATTAGCATGCCTGCACAACCCCATATCCTTAAAGGCAAAACCGAATATAACTGCCTTATCTACTCCGGAATTATCCAGTTCCGCAACAATATCCTCCGCAGTAGCAAACTTATTTACCGGGCTTTCACTCAAAAGCCTGAAATATGACTCCCTGTCACATATCTTTTTCCAATCTTTTATAATGTCCGGCGGCGTTACATGGACATGAAAATCTATCTTCATAAAATCACCCTCTCTGATAACTAATATATCATATTTATAAATATTTAAGTTCAAACCTTGATAAAAATATATTCGATTGTGCTTTCGAATGTATACGGTTCCCACAGCTATTACAATAAAATATACATATTTTCCAACAATATAAGTAAAAATACATTGTAGTAATATTCATAATTAAATCAGAGATAGAGGTGATAAATTGAAAATAAAAAACTATATATTGCCCATTATAATAATTGTTATACTGGTATGTTTAACAGCATGTGCCTTCAATAAAACAGAAAAAAGGCCTGATGAAAATGATGAAAACGTTGAGCCGCAGATCAATGTTTTTGAGATGGAAAACTTTATCAGCAATATCACATTTGATACACCGAAAGAATCCGGCCCCATTATCAACACACCTTGGGAAAATGACAGTGATTTCAAAAAGGTTCAAGAGGAACACGGGACAGATGTATTATTGGCAGCCTTTGCTACGGTTTTAAAAAGTACATTGCCGGGAGAACAACATAATGTTCATTTGGCGACCAACTCTGTCAGCGGTATTATCATTCCCCCGGGCCATGTATTCTCACAAAATAAGAGTATAGGCCCATATGTAAAATCCAAGGGATATAAGGAAGGTTCCGCCTACATAGGCGGTGTAGTGACTCCGTCCATAGGCGGAGGAGTGTGCAAAATTGCATCCACCTTATATAACGTAGCAATTCTGAGTAATCTAAAAATAATAGAAAGGCATAACCACGGTATGCCCATCAATTATTTGCCCTATGGCCAGGATGCAACCGTAGCCTACGGTTCCAAGGACCTCAAGTTTAAAAACAATATGGATTTTCCTATTCTTATTTGGGCCATCCCTATAGAAAATACTATCTACATGGCGTTCTACGGTAAGGAAAAACCCCCGAAAGTAGAATGGGAACATAATATTTTAGAAAAAAGGAAAACCACTGTCCAATACAGAATAAATCCAGATCTGAAAGAAGGGGAAGAAAAAATAATTATTGAGGGAATGGACGGAGCAAGGGTGGAATCCTCTATAAACATAGAATACCCGGATGGTACATCGGAAAGGAGAAATCTCGGAATAAGTTTCTACTATCCCATGCCATATATAATTGAAGTTAAAAATAAATCCTGATAATCAACACATATTATCCCTTACAAAAATGCAAGGTAACTCAGAATAGAAAGGATGATAGGATTTGATGCCCTCCCCCTTGGCTTAGCTTGACATATGACACAATATGAAATAGGATAATATAGGTAAACAGTCCAAATATTTAATAAGAATATATACTGCTATAAGTTCTCGCGGATAATTCCGAGAGCGCTGAAAAAATTCTGATTTTACGAAAAATGTTGGAAATGTCATTCTATGTTAGGGTTTCTATATAATCTAATAACATGATATCATGAAATTTAAAAAAGGTGGAGTGATATTCATGTTCAAAGAAACCAGAAAAATGATGGAGTTATTTGAAGAAGTAGGCTATAGGAATGTTTTGGTCATCGGTATAGATGTATCTAAAAATAAATTTACAGCAGCAGCCGTCAATGGCATGTATGAAAATAAAA
>CAYOGD010000055.1:0-8795 GCA_964403395.1 uncultured Alkaliphilus sp. | reverse complement strand
ATCTCCTCAATTATAACATAATTATAACTTTATCCTAGATAGAGATACAGATACTTTATATTATTTCGGTTGATTACCTATATTTTAAAAATAACATGTTATAATGGTTATAATATCAATTAATGAAGGGGGACTTGTAATATGGATATTTCATTAATTAGAAAAACACTTGAAAATAAACAATTTTCAATTCTGGATTCTACCCTCCAATCTGCAATTGTTATTCCTATAATCAAAGTAAATGATGAGCTCCATATACTTTTCGAAGTCAGGGCACTATCCCTCAATAATCAGCCCGGTGAAATATGTTTCCCGGGAGGCAAAATTGAAAAAAACGAGGATGCCCTGGGTTGTGCCATACGGGAAACCTGTGAGGAATTAAATGTATCTAAAAATAATGTTGAAATTATAGGTAAATTAGCATGTTTGGTCACTCCATCCAATATGATTATATATTCTTTCTGCGGAATTCTCCATGATATAGAATTTGATTCCATTGAATTCAATAAACATGAGGTTTCTTCTATATTCTCCGTCCCAATTGATGTGCTGCTAAACCAAGAACCCCTGTTAAGCAATATGACAATCAACCTGAGTCCCCCTCAAGACTTTCCATTTCACCTGATACAAAAAGGAAGAGCATATAGATGGAAGACAGGCATATATCCGCTTTACTTTTATAGATACAAAAATCATATCATCTGGGGGACTACCGCCAAACTGCTTAAAAATTTCTTAGATACTTTAAAATAAATTGACTCGCTATTTTGATTAATTTTTTATTGTTTAGTTAAAATATACAAAACCATAGTTAAGCCATATCCATTAACTTATATAATAAACAAAAGTAGAATCTTGATCTATGATTGTAGATTCTACTTCTGAATTTATTTTGAAATTTTTTACCGCCTTTTATGCTCGTTTCCCCCTAGGGCAACCCCGCATTTAGGACAATATTGAAAGTCATCATCTGTTTTAAAACCACAGTTTTCACATTGTTTAATAGAATGAATTTTCCCCTTTCGAATCAATTTTAAATCTTTTTCCGCTAAATTTACATTTCCATCTCCGGATATTTTATCACCGATATCGTTGCTGATCAAATAAATGCTGCCACAGCAATTACTTTTAACATAATATTTTTTATTCCATTTCAAAATAGGTATAAAAAACAAGCTGAAACATGTATATTCTACAGTAATTTCATAACGTCCATATCTTCCGCAACTTGGGCAAATCATATTTTGGTTGAAGTCCAGTTTATCTTTTTTAGTTGATACGCCAAAAATAAAAAACATGCAATCATCTCCACGAAATAAACAAATCCACTATTATTTTTAAGTTCTATAACAAGCAACCAACAATTATAATTTTGTTATATTGTCCATTGATTATGAATGATTCCTACTAAGCTCCAATCATTCTGATATTGTTGAAATACCAGTCTGAGGCTTTCCCAATCCATTCCCTCATAATCAGGATTAAATCCTGAAAAATAATATTCTACTATAATTGCATTATCATAGATTTCGAATTGATTTTCAATCATATTACCCATGCCTAAAACTTTATTATATCCTATTTCTTCAGCATTTTTAAAATCTCTCGTATAGATAAACCTGTCATAATATTGGTTGGGAGTCAGTGAAATTTCATCCCCTATGCCATCATAAATTCCCCAGATATAAACATCCTGGTCGTTAAAAAAAATTTCTATTTCCTCCTTGCTAAATACAATATCATTATCCAATGAAACATAAGTATATGGTGTAAATCTTATGCCCTCAACCGGGTGGGTAAATTCCGATACTGTTTCAAAATCTTTAACGCTTATTGCATAAATCAATTCATTTGAAATTTCCTCGATTATCATTTCCGCGGATTCCGGTTCTATTATACCTTCATCCGTCAGCTCATACTCTATTTCATTATTATTGCCTCCATTTTCCATACCCTTTTCTTCTTCCACAACATCACTGTTATTTTCATCCCACGAAATATCTTTGTCATCTGTGTCTGTTTTACATGCAGTGATACCGACAATCAATACAGTGAGTATTAGAATTGAACATATTCTTTTAATCATATCTATCCCCTCCTAAATTTTCTATTGTTGATACCCTCTATAATGATAGCTTGCACATAATCAGACACTAATAATAAAGAAAAGTTTCATCCAGTATTAGACCTCTTTCCCCTGCTTTAAAATGTCCCTTATTTCTCCTAACAAGACTTCCTCTTTCGTCGGTTCCGGCGGTGTTTCCGGGGCTTCTTCTTTTTCCTTTTTAAAAGAAGTGATAATTTTTATAAATAAGAATATAGAGAATGCAATAACTAGAAAATCAATTGCGGACTGAATAAATTCCCCATATTTTATTATTATCGGTTCTCCCCTTTTGGTACTGATAATGTATTCAAGCGCAGTAAAATTAACCCCTCCGACTATAAGGCCTATAAGCGGCATTATAATGTCATTCACCAGGGATGTTATAATTTTACCGAAAGCCCCACCTATAACAACCCCTATCGCTAAATCTAACACATTGCCCTTTAATGCAAATTCTTTAAATTCCTTTAACATAAAAAGACCCCTCCTATCATCGATTTATTATCTTTCTCCTTAGGATATATATCCACTATGTGCTGATAATAACATGAAAATAATTTTAAAAACCTCTTATGGGCTAATAGTTCTTTTATTTATACTGATTATTTTATATTATCTATTTATTAAAAATATTTGATTCTTTAACCATGGTTACTTTCCCTGCACAGATCACAGTAAAAACTTTAATTTATTTAATGCTTCCCGTCTGTTTTTGCGACATATATGAACAAATAAAATATACTGTATATAAACAGGCTCAATAGAAAGAAATAAAATGTAAAGGTGATAGCTACTCTATCTATATTTAAAAATAAAAATTTCAATAGTGACAAAGGTTTAAAAATCACATCCCAGGAGTTAAATCGTATGAACCTACCCAGATATATAGCATACCCACTGAGCAGATGAACAACGGTTACAAAGATCCATCCGATTCTTTTTCCTCCCTTTTTTTCGATATATGAATGAAAAATATATAGAGAGAGGACGCTCAGAGCGCATCCTAAAAAAACAGCAAAAGAAATTGAGAAAAAATTGTTCCATGGAAGAGAATCAAGATTATATATTCTTTTCCTTTTTCCCAGATAGGATATATGATCAGGATTTGAATGATAGAATATGTCATTGCTTAAATGAATATAATCTGTGACCATATATACTGCATTAGGAAAAAAGAGTAGCCATATCAAACTTGAAAATAAAACAATAATATTTCTACTCCGGGAAACCTCCCTGCCTATGTTTTTTTTAAATATCATCGCAAAGAGCATAGGAATCCAGGCCAATATTAAATTCCAAATCAAATAATAAGTATTAAAAGGTCCTCCAACTATGATCCAAACTACTAATATCATCGAGAGGCACGCCAACCTTCTCGTTACATTACTGATACCTTTATCCATTTATCTATTCACCAACAACTGATCTGAATTTTATATTATAGCACTGATAAATACAATATTCTACTTCATATTTAATTATCCTTTTTTATTTTTATAATAGATAATAAAAACAAAAAATCAACAAATAATGTTGATTTTTAAATAAGTGACTAAGCCTATAAGCTGGGTTCTGTTTTTGATGATCATCTATCTAGGCCGGCTGTTGCCAGGCGGCTCAAGCGACCTACCTACGGGAAGCGACGGGTAACCGCCTTTTCTCTCCCTGCTTGGTCTTGCTCCGGACGGGGTTTACATAGCGGATTAGTCGCCTAATCCCTGGTGAGCTCTTACCTCACCTTTCCAGCCTTACCAATCGCTTCTCACTTCTCAACTGGCGGTATCTCTCTGTTGCACTATCCTTGGGGTCACCCCCACTGGGTGTTATCCAGCGCCCTACCCTACGGAGCCCAGACTTTCCTCGTGCAAAAACACGCGATTATCCAGCTTACTCACTATATTATATTACTTATCCAGACATTAATGTTATCATGTTTTTAATCAAATGTCAAAATATAAAAATTAGCAGAAATGAAGATGGTGTATATCTTGAAAACCTTGCCTTGAAAAATATTTAGATAACATGGCTTTTGCATTTCATATACAGTAATGTATGAAAAGTTTCGCATATTTCCAAAATAGCATACATAATATAAATTTATGCCTCATCTGTTATCTATCGCTTCATTAACCAATCTATCCGCTTTTTTATTCAGTTCTCTCTTTACATGAATAATTTTAAAACTGTCTAACTTTTCAATCAAGGGTACGGTCATATTATACATGGAAATCATTTTTTCATCTTTTACTTTATATTCCCCCGTAATTTGCTTTACTACCAATTCGCTGTCCAGATAACAAGTGATTTTTTTTATTCCTAAATCCAATGCTGCCTCTAAACCACGGCTTAAAGCCTTGTATTCCGCTACATTATTTGTCTGTTTCCCTATATATTGACTGATCTCTCTTATTATGTTGCCATTTTTATCCTCTATAACTATGCCTATCCCCGCCATACCGGGATTACCTCTGGCCCCTCCGTCCGTATACATCACCGCTTCTGTCAAATTTATCACCTTTTCTATTTTTATGTTTTCTGTCAGTAATTGCCCTGAAGACAATCATGGATTGCCCCTATACAATTTGAAATGGTTTTATATTTATAGATGATTCTATTATATCAATATTTAATTCTTTTTTGCCCGTTTCTTCTCTCAAATATTCTGCTATAAAATGTGCAAAAAATTTTTCGCTGTCATAGTGCCCGATATCTATCACATTTATCGCCTGTGAAATAGCGTCCTGAGCATCGTGATATTTTACATCTCCGGTGATCACACATTGGCAGCCCCTATGCAATGCCGCTTGAATAAAATCCGCACCACTTCCATTGATAACGGCCACCTTCTTGATGATTGCCTCCGGGTCCCCTGCCACTCTGACATACTCGGCATCTATTTGTCCCTTGATCTCTATCACTAATTCCTTTAAAATTTTCGGTTTATGTAATTTCCCAAACCTTCCAATACCCCAAGCAGGGCCTTCATTTGCCAGGGGATAAATATCGTAAGCAACCTCTTCATATGGATGTGATTCCATTAAAGCTCTTATTGCTTCTTTTAATTTTTCTTTTGAAATTATGGTTTCCAGTTTGATTTCCTCTACTCTCTCTAATTTCCCCTGCTCTCCTATAAACGGCTTCGTACCTTCTAAAGGTTTAAATGTACCCGTACCTTCGGTTCTAAAAGTACAATGACTATAGTTACCTATATGTCCGGCGCCAGCAGCATTGATGGCTTCCGCAACCTTTTCCTCATAACCTGAAGGAATAAAAGCCACAAGTTTATAATATAAATATCTTTCTGTTATATCCAAAATCTCTATATCCCGTATATTTAATCGATTTGCAATATAATCGTTTAAGCCGTCGGGGGCTACATCCATATTGGTATGAGCAGCATAGACAGCAATATTATTTTGAATTGCCCTATAAATAATTCTGCCCTTCATATCATCCTTTACAATGCTTTTTAATGGTGAAAAAATCATAGGATGATGAGTGACAATCATATCTACATTTTTTTCTATCGCTTCATCTAAAACAGCATCTGTTATTTCCAATGTTGTCAAAACCTTATTTATAATATCTTTCTTATGCCCCAACTGTAAACCAACATTGTCCCATTTGTATGCATAATTTAAGGGGGCCAAATTTTCAATGATATCAGTTATTGTTTCTACCGTTGCAAACATGAATATACCTCCTCAAGTTTTTTTAGCTTTTCTTTCATCTCTTTTAACTTTTCAGCTGAAAGCCCTGAGATATTTTTGCTTATATTACGTATTATTTCCCTTGTTGTTTTTATTTTCCTACCAACGAACTCCATTGCCAACGGTCGGGGATTATTATATATATACAATCCAACATCATAATAAATTGGGTCTATCACCTTTTCCCACTCCCCGGGTTTTGCCACGATAATTTCATAAATATGGCGGCCTTCCTTGACCAGTATATCTTTTTCTATGATAAAACTATTTCTCACTAGATATTTCCTCAATTCTGATTGGGCCTGCATAGGCTGAAGTATTAAAATATCAAGATTTCGCACTACCTCTTTTGAATCATTCAATAAATCACTGATGGATAACCCGCTCATACCTGCAATAATTATAGTATCAACTTCCCCGGGCTTTAAAATTGAAAGCCCGCTTCCTAATCTGGGCTCTATACAATGTAAAAGATTATTGGATGCAATATTGGCCTCAGCACATTTCAAAGGCTGTTCATTTATATCTCCTGCTATCACAAAAGGGCTTATTTTGTTTTTTAACAGATATATGGGGATATATCCATGATCCGTCCCTATGTCCGCAACACGGTGGCCCATTGTAACCTGATCCGCTATTTTTTGCAATCTGGCGGTTAATTTTATACTCAATTCTAAATTCACTCCTATAATTTACTCCTTACAAAATATACCGTAATATTTTTAAAGCTATATTCTAAAACTATATTTAAAGGAGGTAATCTCATGCCGAACACCAGAAAAAGGCCCAAAAAGGTTGTGCGCCCGGAAGAGATGATAAAATTCAGCTGGGGAGGCACAACTCAAGAATGGGAAGAGGAAGCCGATCAAGTGATGCATATTTTGCAAGACCAACTGGATGATCAGGAATCTGACAAAGAACTTCAAAATAAGATTGATTACGCCCATAAAAAACATTGATTGAAACGATCAGGCATGCCTATGCCATTATATAATATTTTTATTGCCGGATTATTAAAAATAGATTCGCATAATGCGAATCTATTCTAATCGTTCAAGTCAATATCCGGTATAATCATAGAACAGGCCTTTACTCTAAATAGTCCTTTAGTTTTTTACTCCTGCTCGGATGTCTTAATTTCCTCAATGCCTTAGCCTCAATCTGTCTTATACGCTCCCTCGTTACCTCAAATTTCTTGCCCACTTCTTCTAAGGTTCTTGCCCTACCATCGTCAAGTCCGAAACGTAATCTCAATACCTTTTGTTCTCTAGGTGTCAATGTATCCAACACTTCTATCAATTGTTCCTTTAATAGTGAAAATGCAGCCGCCTCTGCCGGTGCCGGAGCATCATCATCCGGAATAAAATCTCCTAGGTGACTATCCTCTTCTTCACCGATAGGTGTTTCCAGGGAAACAGGTTCTTGAGCAATTTTTAAAATTTCACGTACCTTTTCCTCAGAAAAGTCCATTTCTAAGGCTATCTCCTCGGGTTTAGGATCTCGGCCTAATTCCTGTAACAATTGCCTGGATACACGAATTAATTTATTAATTGTTTCCACCATATGAACCGGAATTCTGATTGTCCGAGCCTGATCAGCTATTGCCCTTGTAATCGCTTGGCGTATCCACCAAGTAGCATAGGTACTGAACTTAAACCCTTTTGTATAATCAAATTTTTCAACCGCTTTAATAAGTCCCAAATTCCCTTCCTGTATTAAATCCAGAAACAACATTCCCCTGCCCACATATCTCTTCGCAATACTTACAACCAATCTCAGGTTCGCCTCAACCAATTTCTGCTTGGCCTTTTCGTCACCTTCGCCCATTCTCTTTGCTAATTCGACTTCCTCTTCCGCCGTCAACAGAGCAACCTTACCGATCTCCTTCAAATACATTCTTACAGGATCGTCTACATTAACTCCTTTTAATAGACTTATATCGTCCTTAACAGGTTCTTCCTCTGCTTTAGCATCTATTTTTTTATCATCATCTTCTTCACTGTCATCTTCCCTATCGCCTACAATATCTACTCCCATAGTAACAAAATTATCATATATCTCATCTATTTGGTCTTTATCTAATTCAATTTCCTCCAATGCATCCATAATTTCTATATAAGTGATTATACCCTTCTTCTTGCCCTTTTCCACTAATTTTTTAATAGTCTCTTTTTTTACGTCCTTTATATTGCTCAAAGCTGTTAACCTCCCTTCATTAAGCTTTTAATCTCTGTATTTGTGCATTTTTCTCCATTATTTCTATACCTATATTTAACAACCTGCTTTCAACCTCTTCCTTGGTCAAATTTGAATTATTAATAATATTATGTTGTTCCTCCTCCAATATTTTTATATTGTAAAGCAATTTATATTTTTTTAAATTCACAATATATTTATCTAATGTATTATTCAAATCAATATATTCAATATCAGTTGACAATATTTTATTGATATTTTCTTCTAAATGCGGAAAAAAATCTTCTATCTTCTTATCCTTCATGTTATCCATATTTGAAGCTAAATATGCCACTATTTCTCTGTGTTCCGCTACAGAAAAATCTTCTGCCGAAATATCATTTAATATATGCTCTATTGATTTATTATCAATAATCATAAATTTAATCAATTGTTTCTCAGCTATAATATGGCCCTTTCGCTCAACCAAGGGTACCATTTTTATATAATTATTGTCTCTTCTGTAATTTGGATTATATTTGAAATTACTCCTATAAACAGGTACATTTTCAATTCTATCTAATACCTCCAACCTGATAGATTCTTTCGAAATACCTGTTTCATTTGCAACTTTTTCGATGTAAGCCTCCCTTTCTATTGGGCTTTTTATGTCCTTTATAATATTTGATATTTTTTTTGCAAACCTAACCCTATCTTCTATAGTATTCCCAAAATATTTGATTTTTGTCAAAAACATCTTATAATCAATTAGACTCATTGATTTATCAATATGTTCCTGAAAT
>CAYOGD010000054.1:0-8795 GCA_964403395.1 uncultured Alkaliphilus sp. | reverse complement strand
ATGTAATTACGGGAGTTATTAAGGCGAATATACCTTCAAGGATTGCTTTTTCCGTGGCATCGCAGACGGATTCAAGGACAATTTTGGATATGGGAGGGGCTGAAAAACTCCTGGGTAAGGGGGATATGTTGTTTTATCCGGTAGGTACGAATAAACCGATCAGAATACAGGGCGCTTTTGTATCCGAAAAAGAAGTGGAGAGGGTAGTAACTTTTATAAAAGAACAATCGGGGACACCTGATTATGAAGATACCATAATCGAGCAGCTCAGCCAAAGCAGCAGTATACCCGTAGATGAGGACGAATTATTTGAGGATGCTCTAAGATTGGTGGTAGAGGCTCAACAGGCATCCATTTCTATGCTTCAAAGAAGGCTGAGAATAGGATATAGTAGAGCGGCAAGATTGATTGATATTATGGAGTCAAAGGGTTTTGTAGGCCCTTATGAGGGCAGTAAACCGAGGCATGTATTGATAGATAATCAATTTTTAGAGGAAAACATAAAAAAATCTATGTAAGTTTTTTAATCGATGGCTTATAATTAGAAGGTGAAAAATTTGTTTGCAAAAATAACCGTCGAAGAAGCGATTAATATGGAAGATAAGGTTTTTATTGATATTCGTTCTCCATCGGAATTTGCAAAGGGTTCCATACCCGGAGCGGTAAATATCCCCATTTTAGATGATGATGAGAGGGTTGATGTAGGCACTATATATATGAATAAGAATCCGGAAGAAGCTAAGATCAGGGGAATTCAATATGCTTCAACCAAACTTTCTTTTATTTATAATCAAATATCTTCAATGGCAAGAAAGCATAAAAATATTATACTATTTTGTTGGCGTGGTGGGCTGAGAAGCGATACCGTATCGGGTTTTTTAGGTGCATTGGGTGTAAATATTTATCAACTGGAAGGAGGATATAAAAAATATCGCAGATATGTTATTGAATATTTCAACGAGGACAGGTTTAAACAGAAATTTATTGTACTTCATGGTTATACGGGAGTCGGTAAGACTGAGATTCTTGCACGATTAAAAGCATTAAATATTCCCATACTTGATTTAGAATATTTGGCCAAAAATAGCGGTTCTGTCTTTGGAAAAATATCTTATCAAAATGAAAAGCCCGTAACTCAGAAAACATTTGAGGCATTGCTCTTCAAAACTTTAAGATTGAACGATAATAAGTATACTGTTGTGGAAAGTGAAGGGCACCATGTGGGAGGGCTATCATTACCTAAAGGCCTATGGAATGCAATAGTTGAAGGAGAACATATCTTAATTGGTACGGATTTAAAAACCAGAATTAAAAGATTGGTAAATGACTATGTGATTAAAATTTCTAATTGTAACATTTTATTGGAAGATGCCGTTACCCATTTAAAAAAGAAGATAGGTGAAAAAAAGGTAAATCAACTTATTTCATGGATTGAAAAACGTGAATATTCGAAAGTTGCAGAAGAATTGATCATAAATTACTACGATCCTTTATACAAACATTCTATTGATAATTATAATTATATAATGGAAATCAATTATGTAGATATAGAGGAAGCCGTGGATAAAGTAGCAGAATTTTATTATAGTTTGGAATACGAATCAAGTTAAAGATATAAACCGGCCGGTATATGGCCTCAGTTGACGAATATATCTTATAGTAGAGTATAATGGGGGAAAGTGTAAATGAATCTAGCTAATAAATTGACTATATTGAGAATTTTTTTAATTCCTATTTTTATGGTCTTTCTCTTAAATAAAATACCCTGCGGCGAACCAATTGCCGCCGGAATATTTATAATTGCAGCTATTACCGATATATTGGACGGGCATATTGCGAGAAAAAGAAATGAGGTCACAAATTTAGGTAAATTTATGGATCCTTTAGCCGATAAGCTGCTGGTTTCCGCGGCTCTGATTTCTTTTGTCCAAATGGGGAAATTATCTGCCTGGATAGTGATTATAATAATTGGAAGAGAGCTCACTATAAGCATATTGAGGGCTGTTGCTGCGGCTGAGGGAAAAGTTATAGCCGCCAGCCTGTGGGGAAAAGCCAAAACAATATTTCAGATCATTGCTATCATATCACTTTTGATAAATAATTTTCCCTTCGGTTATATCAACTTTCCTTTCGATAGAATAATGGTGTGGGTTGCTCTAATATTTACCGTGGTGTCGGGCGTGGATTATGTCATTATAAATATAGACGTATTGAAATAATATTTGCAGGATAATATAAAATAACTATACGAAAAATAGTGTAAAAATTTTGCAAATATAGTTTGACCTTTTATATTTTATAATATATAATACTATTAGAACACATGTTCGATATAATTAGAAAGGTAGGTGGACCAGGTTTGATCTGGCAATAATATGGAAAAAAAGAAAGCCCTGGATATGGCCATTGCACAGATAGAAAAACAATTTGGTAAAGGTTCCGTCATGAAGCTAGGCGGGGACATTAAATTAAATGTAGAGAGCATATCGACGGGTTCTATTGCTCTTGACGTAGCGTTGGGAACCGGAGGGGTTCCGAGGGGAAGGATCACTGAAATCTTTGGGCCGGAATCCTCGGGCAAGACGACAGTTTCACTTCATATGATCGCTGAAACGCAGAAAAATGGAGGTATAGCCGCTTTTATCGACGCGGAACATGCGCTTGATCCTGTTTATGCAGGTAATTTAGGTGTTGATATTGAAAATTTGATTGTTTCTCAACCTGATACCGGTGAGCAGGCTCTTGAAATTACGGAGGCTCTTGTAAGAAGTGGTGCTGTCGATATAGTCGTCATAGACTCTGTTGCGGCATTGGTTCCAAGAGCCGAAATTGAAGGGGAGATGGGGGATACCCATGTAGGATTACAAGCTCGTTTGATGTCGCAAGCCTTAAGAAAGCTGGCAGGATCGATCAGCAAATCCAGGACGATTGTAATTTTTATAAATCAACTCAGGGAAAAAATAGGAGTGATGTTTGGAAACCCCGAGACTACTTCCGGTGGTCGAGCACTAAAGTTTTATGCTTCTGTTCGCTTAGATATTCGCAGAATTGATTCTATCAAACAAGGCAATGAAATTATCGGCAACAGAACCAGAGCAAGAGTAGTAAAAAATAAGGTTGCACCCCCTTTTAAACAGGCCGAATTTGATATTATGTACGGGGAAGGTATTTCAAAGACGGGGGATATATTGGATGTAGCAACGGATTTGGATATTATCAATAGAGCCGGTGTTTGGTACAACTACGGAGAACATAAACTGGGACAAGGCCGAGAGAATGCTAAACAATCTTTAAAAGAAAATCCGGAAATCTGTTTAGAAGTCGAAAACAAGATCAGAAAACATTATGACCTGCCGCTTCATGCGGAAATGTTACATAAACAAACGGAGGACAAGGATAAGAAAAAAGATGACATTAGTGACATTAAAGATACAAAAGACGTTGACGCGAAGCAGGCCGATGTAAAGTAATAAGGAAATATAACCGATAATACTTTTTAAAAGAAATTATTGATATTAATAATTTCTTTTTTTTCTGGTATTTTAACATCAAAATTATTTTTTATTGATAATGAAAACAAATATTAATACTATAGTATAGTATATTCCAGCTTGACACTTATAAGGAAAAGATATAAAATAAGGCTGAATATGGGTGTATCTATTAATGAAAAATATCGATAAAAAGTTAAAAATAAAATTTTGAAAACTTAATAAAGGAGGTGTCCACACATTCCAAAATCAATCGTTTTAAACGGACTTTTATGTGCAGCTGGTATTTTGTTGGGATGCCTTATTGGCTATTTTTTTCGAAAAAAAGTTGCTGAAGGGAAAATAAACAGTGCCGAAGAATTAGCCAGGAAAATTGTAGAAGATGCTGAAAGAAATGCTGAAACGGCTAAAAAAGAGCTATTATTAGAAGCAAAAGAGGAAGTTCATAAACTTCGTAGCGAACTAGAAAAGGAGAGCAGGGAGAGACGTAGTGAGCTACAGAGAACAGAAAGAAGGTTAATTCAAAAAGAAGAAGTTTTAGATAAAAAATCAGAATCCTTAGAAAATAAAGATGAAAAACTGACAAAGATGTTGAAGGATCTGGATATTAAAGAACAGGAAATCAATGATCTTTATCAGAAAGAAGTAGATAAGCTCGAGGAATTATCCGGTTTAACTTCTGAACAAGCTCGTCAGCTCTTATTGAACAACATTGAAAGGCAAACAAAATACGAAGCTGCAATTATGATTAGAGATATTGAATCTAAAGCAAAAGAGGAAGCAGAAAAGAAAGCAAGAGAAATAATTGTCTACTCAATTCAAAAATGTGCAGCAGATCATGTTGCTGAGACTACCGTATCGGTTGTACCGTTACCCAGCGACGAAATGAAAGGTAGAATAATTGGAAGAGAAGGTAGGAATATTCGCACAATAGAAACATTGACAGGTATTGATTTAATTATTGATGATACACCAGAAGCAGTAATTTTATCCGGCTTTGATCCAATTAGAAGAGAGATAGCACGAATTGCATTAGAAAAGCTTATCATCGATGGTAGAATTCACCCGGCAAGAATTGAGGAAATGGTAGAAAAGGCTAAAAAAGAAGTTGACAATATTATCAAGGAAGAAGGAGAACAAGCTACTTTTGATACCGGTGTCCATGGTTTACACCCGGAACTCATAAGATTACTAGGCAGGTTAAAGTATAGGACCAGTTATGGACAGAATGTATTAAAGCATTCAATAGAAGTTTCTTATTTGGCAGGAATTATGGCGGCCGAATTAGGTGCAGATGTCAGGCTTGCAAAAAGGGCAGGGTTATTGCATGATATCGGAAAAGCCGTTGATCATGAAATAGAAGGAACTCATGTTGAAATAGGTATGGAGCTTCTTAAAAGATATAAAGAATCCAAGGATGTTATTCATAGTATGTCCACCCATCATGGTGATTATGAACCTGAATCCATAGAAGCGGTCTTGGTCACGGCGGCTGATATTATTTCCGCGGCAAGGCCGGGAGCTAGGAGAGAAACATTAGAATCTTATATTAAACGACTGGAGAAATTAGAAGAAATTGCAAATGAATACGAAGGTGTTGAAAAATCCTTCGCCATTCAAGCCGGTAGGGAAATCAGAATAATTGTTAGACCTGAAATATATGATGACGATGAGATTTTTATATTAGCTCGGGATATAACAAAAAAAATTGAATCAGAATTAGAATATCCCGGACAAATCAAAGTAAACGTTCTCAGAGAAACAAGGGCTATTGAATACGCAAAATAAGAAGACTGCAGAATTGCAGTCTTTTTATTAAAAACTTAAATTATTTACCCATATTTAACTTAATATCCAATACCGACAAACTTACTATATATGCAGGGATTTTTAAAATAAAGTATAAAGTTATACTTTTATAAAGCAATATTAAAAATAATTCTATAAGTATATTATAAGGGGGATGTAATGGGATGGAAATATTAAAAGTTTCAGCAAAATCAAATCCAAATTCTGTAGCCGGAGCCTTGGCCGGAGTTTTTAGAAAACAGGGGACAGCTGAGATTCAGGCTGTTGGGGCGGGCGCCTTAAATCAAGCAGTTAAGGCAGTAGCAATAGCAAGAGGGTTTGTAGCACCCAGTGGAAAAGATTTAATCTGTATCCCCGCCTTTGTTGACATAGAGATTGATGGTGAAAAGAGAACTGCAATAAAGCTGATTATAGAGTCGAGATAAAACAATAATATGAAAAGCCTGCTAGATTCGGTATCTTATTTAGCAGGCCTTTTCATATAAGGCGTAATATAGGGGCATATTTTTTCCGGAATTCGGAATATAATCAATATGGGTTCTAAAACAGATTTTTGAACAATAAAAGGAGAAACAAATTATGAAGTTTATTGACATGCATACTCACTCTACCTTTTCCGATGGTATATTTTCACCTAGTGAATTAGTTGATTATGCTGTAAAAAAAGGATTATCCGGAATAGCGATAACTGATCATGATACTGTTGACGGGATTGAAGAAGCAATGGAGCGAGCGAGTATTCACAAGGGTTTTATTGTAATACCGGGTGTTGAATTAAGCACGGAATATAATAATGAAGAGGTTCATGTACTAGGATATATGATCGATTATAGGATGGAATATTTGCTTAGGATATTAAAGTATTTACAGGATACCAGAAACAATAGAGCTATCAAGATTATCGATAAATTGAAAAAAATGGGAATTAAAATCAATTATGAAGATGTAATAAAAATTGCAGGTGATGGAGCGATTGGAAGGCCTCATATTGCACGTTTCTTGATTCAAAGTGGCCATGTGGGGACCATTAAAAATGCTTTTACGGAATACTTAGCCAAAGGAGCGCCGGCATATGTTCCAAAACAAAAATTAACACCCCTGTGTGCAATCAATATCATAAGAAAAGCGGGGGGGGTTTCAGTTGCTGCACATCCCGGTTTATTGAAATCCAAAAACATATTGAATTATTTAATCCATATAGGTATCGATGGTATAGAGGTATATCATTCTAAACACACGGCAAAGCAATCCGAAGAGTTTTTAAAATTGGCTCAAAGGCATAATCTCTTTATCACCGGAGGGTCCGATTTTCATTACCCACCGCAGGTTGGTAGGGAGAATGCCGATTTAGGAAGTATTAAGATTCCGTTGGAAAACATCGCAGGATTATTGAGATAAGATTTTTTTGTAAATAGTATTGATTTTTTCGGTGGATGGAACAATCCACTTCTATGGCTATATACAACATTTATCGGGGGTGATTAAAATATCTACATCTAAATTCAAGGCTCGGCGCAATCGTCAATTCCCATCAAAAATTAGTACGACTCAATTTGTCAAGTTATACATCCTGCATTTGCTTATTGAAAAAAGCTATTACGGTAATGAATTGATAGATGAAATAAGGAAAAGGGTAGATTATAAATGGGAACCGAGCCCCGGCATGATTTATCCTCTGTTGAGGGATCTGGAAAGCAATAATTATATAATCGGATGGTGGGAAGAACCGGACAAAAGATCTATCAGGCATTATAGAATTACGGATGAAGGTATAGATAATTATAATAAAATAAAATTGCTTTACAAGCCGGCTTTAGATGATTCCCTAGCAATAATAAAAAATGTTTTTAAAGATATATACGGATATATGTAATATTATTTTAATTAATTTATTAAAATGATTTGAAACCGGCAAAAAATAGTGTAATATATATGTTAATATTTAATAACGATAAAATTTTTATACAGCAAATATAATATGAGGGGGATTATCAATGAGTATAACAATTTCGAAAAAGGCGCAAAATATTTCGCCTTCGATTACACTTGCGATAAGCGCTAAGGCGAAACAGATGAAAGAAGAGGGGATTGATGTAATAAGTTTCGGGGTGGGCGAACCTGACTTTGACACGCCGGCAAACATCAAAAATGCCGCCATAGAGGCAATTAAACAAGGGCACACTAAGTATACCCCTGCTTCAGGATTACCGCAGCTTAAAAAGGCAATATGCGCTAAACTGAAATCTGATAATAATTTGGATTATGGCCCTGAAAACATAATTGTATCCAATGGTGCAAAACATTCCTTATATAATATTTTTCAAGCCATATGCAATCCGGAAGATGAGGTAATTATACCGGCACCGTATTGGGTAAGCTTTCCCGAAATGGTTAAAATGGCGGACGCTAACCCTGTGATTGTAAACTGTACGGAAGAAAACGAATTTAAAATCACAACAGGGGATCTCTTAAATGCTATCACATCCAAAACAAAGGCTATAATATTGAACAGCCCTTCTAATCCGACAGGTTCTATTTATACCAGGGCGGAACTGGAAGAGATTGCACGGATTGCGGTGGAACACAATATATTCGTGATAACAGACGAGGTGTATGAAAAATTAGTATATGATGGGGAGGAACATATCAGTATCGCTTCTCTCAATGAGAAGATAAAGGATTTGACAATTACGGTAAATGCAATGTCCAAATGTTACGCTATGACGGGATGGAGGATAGGCTATACGGCGAGCCATGAAAACATAGCCAAAGCTATGAACAGTATGCAAAGCCATGCCACATCCAATCCTAATTCTATAGCTCAACATGCCAGTATCGAGGGATTAACCGGTGATCAATCTTCCGTAGAAGAGATGAGACTAGCATTTGATGAAAGAAGAAAATACATGGTACGTAGGGTAAACGAGATAAAGGGCCTGTCATGCATAGTACCTAAGGGTGCATTTTATATCATGATGAATATTAAACAACTGATCGGCACTACTGTAAAAGGGACAACTATCGATGGTTCCATGGATTTCTCCGAATTGCTGCTCGAACATGCCAATGTTGCGGTTGTACCGGGGATTGCCTTTGGTGTAGATGAATTTGTTCGTCTATCCTATGCAAATTCACTTGAAAATATCGAGGAGGCCCTCAACAGAATAGATGCTCTTTTAAACGATTAAAGCCTTCCGCGGATAGATTTTAAATGGCTAAGGTTTTCTGTGGGCACACTTGAGAGGCTCAGAATATAGTTATGATTTTTAATTAATTATATAGTAATTTATAAAATAGCGGCAATTTCATCAATTATTTTATAAGTTGATGGAATTGCCTCACATGTTCACTGCTTTTAGTCATGAGTTAGCGGCAGGAAGTATAGGAAAAAAATCGGGAATTCACTGGACATATATAGGGAAGTAGATTATAATTAAGATAACAACTATTCTTTAAATGTATATTTAGGGAATAGTTGTTGTATTGATATAACTA
>CAYOGD010000053.1:0-8920 GCA_964403395.1 uncultured Alkaliphilus sp. | reverse complement strand
TGCTTTCATTGGCTATTTTTTCATAATCGATCTTCTTGGTAAATTTGAAATTTTCTCTGATTCTATCAAATATGACGATTGTGTCGTTGATAGAATAGCCCAAAACAGTTAAAACTGCAGCTACAAAAGGGTTGTTGATAGGCACCTGAAGGATTGAATACATGGCCAACACAATAAGGATATCATGAGTCAGTGCCATGATAGCCGATATAGCAAAGCTGAATTCAAATCTGAAGGTGATATAAGCCAACATGCCTATGACAGAAAGCACAATTGCAAGCAATGCTCTGTTCTTGATCTCTTTTCCCACGGAAGGACCGAATTGATCCGCCCTTAAAAGATCTTCTTCATCTAAATCATATTTTGTCTGAAACTTCCCAAATATTGCCATGCGTTCTTCATTGTTAAAATCCTCATTCATTCTTATCTGAACCGTTGTCTTGTCGACCCCCAACATGCTTATATTTGCACTTTTATCATATTCATCGGTAATCTGCCTTATCTCTTTAGCAGGTATATATTTATGCAGCTCAATCTCCATCAAGGTTCCGCCGGTAAAATCTATTCCTACATTGACACCTCTCATAAGCCCCAATACCAGGCCTATTATAAGGATTATTCCGGAAATAGAAAACCATATCTTTCGTTTCTGTACAATGTTCATAAGTACTCCCTCCCTAGACCCCATAAAGTTTAGTGCCCTTGGTTAAATTCATCCCAACCAATAATTTAAGCAAGAATTTTGTAACTATGATAGCTGTGAACATACTTGCAACAATACCGATAATCAACGTAACCGCAAATCCCTTGATAGGGCCTGTACCAAGTTGATATAATATAATTCCCGAAATAAGGGTAGTGATATTTGAGTCTATAATAGACGTGAAAGCCCGCTTGAATCCGGAATCTATGGAGGCTCTGACTGTCTTACCAAGCTTAATTTCTTCCTTCATTCTCTCAAATATAATGACATTGGCATCCACCGCCATACCGGCAGAGAGAATTAAAGCAGCAATTCCCGGTAATGTAAATGTGGCTTTTAATGCCATCATAATGCCCATCACGATTAAAATATATATTGTCAATGCAATGTTTGCAACCACACCGGGTATTCTATAAAAAATAATCATAAAAAGAAATATGAGCACAATTCCTATTTGGGCGGCCTGTAAACTCCTGTGTAATGCATTTTCCCCCAAAGTAGCCGTAACCGTCGATGTCTGGATCTCCTCCAATTCCACAGGCAGGGCACCGGCCCTGATCAACGCCGCCAGGTTAGATGCCGTCTCTATGGTAAAATTACCTGTAATAGATGCCTGTCCATCCGGTATCTTAGTGCTGACTTCCGGATATGAAATGACATCCTCATCCAATATTATATAAATTATCCTGTCCTCTCTATTTGGCATATTTACTAACTTGCCGGTTGCTTCTGCAAATCTTTGAGCCCCTTCTTTATCAAATTGTAAACTTACCTGTGGGGCATTACCCTGTCCAAATCCCGCTTGAGCTTTTAATACATTTGCTCCCGTAATTACAACCTCGCCGTCTGCAGCAACAAATTGCAGCTGTGCTGTTTTACCGATCATATTTATGGCTTCTTGAGCATTCTTTACCCCCGGCAGCTCAACGCGAATCCTCTTTCCGCCCTCTCTGGTAATCGACGGTTCCGTAAGTCCCATACTGTCCACACGTTTACCAAAAACTCCTATAACCTGTTCCATCAGCTGATCTAATTCTCCGCCGGTCTTATCCGTTTGCGCTTCATATACGACATAAACCCCGCCTTTTAAATCAAGGCCTTGGCGAACCGATTCTCCTACAGGTTTTATTTTGTAACTTCCTATCTCTAATCCGTTAAAAGCTGTAAATACGGATAATCCTAAAACAACAATGATGATTAAAAATACAACGATATTTCTTGCTCTCATACTACCCCTCCAGTCCATTACATACTAAATTTAATTATATACTCAGAATAAATAACCGTCAATAAAGTTGTTTCATACGTGATGCCTGATTATTGCGGAGAAATTGTTTCATCCGTGGTGTCCGCTTATTGCCGGAAAAAATGTTTCATCCGTAATGCCCGTTTACTGCAGAAAAAATGAATAAAATATATTTTTTTATCTCTCCGCCAATTTTGCTTGAATTATTAAGGAACATTCGATTCTTTTCCTCTGCATCTCGCAGCCAATATCATAGGGTTCATAGATACTGCCGTTGGTGTTATAGGCGTTGGCGTGGCATCCTCCGCTGCAATAAAATTTTGCCCAACAGTTACTGCACTTACTTTTATTATAAATATGAGCCCTGTTGAATTCATCACATAATGAGGTATGTACTATTCCTTCCTCAACAGTTCCAATTTTAAAATCCTCGTTGCCGACAAACTGATGGCAGGGATAGATATCCCCTTCAGGAGTGATAGCCAGATATTCCGCACCTGCGCCGCATCCCGAAATTCTCTTGATGACACAAGGGCCCTGTTTCAAATCTACTGTAAAATGAAAAAAACCGAATCCTCTTCCCTCTTCAGCCCTTTTAACATATTCCTTGGCTAAAAGTTCATACTGCTCAAATATGATCGGTAGATCCTCTTCCTTGATGGCATAATCATGATGGGCTTCGGTAACCACCGGCTCTATGGATGTACTTTTAAAACCCAAATCGGCTAAATGTAATACATCTTTTGCAAAATCGAGATTATTCCTTGTAAATGTACCCCTTACAAAATAATCGCGCTGTTCTCTCATCTTTGCCATTTTTAAAAATTTAGGCATTATTATGTCATAGGTACCTTGTCCGTTTATTGTATATCTCATAGCGTCATTTATTTCTTTTCTCCCGTCGATACTGAGCACCACATTATGCATATTGTCATTTATATACTCCATGTTTTCTTCATCGAGCAAAAGGCCGTTGGTGGTTATAGTAAATCTGATATTTTTGTTGTATTTTTTTTCCTCAATTCTCCCGTATTCAACAATTTCCTTGACAGTTTCAAAGTTCATCATTGGCTCCCCACCAAAAAAGTCCACTTCCAGATTTCTGCGGTTTTCGGAATTTTTGATCAAAAAATCTATGGATTTTTTGCCGACTTCTACACTCATCAGGCTTCTCTCACCATCGAAGTCCCCCTGGGATGCGAAACAATATTTACAGCGCATATTGCAATCATGGGCTATATGCAGGCATAGAGCCTTAACAACGGGCTCTCTATTTTTAAGATATTCATGATTTAAATAACGATCATTCGAAAATAAAAGGCCTCTCTCCTTTATAAAATCTAATTCACATATCGCTTCCTCTATTTCTGCACCGGAATATTTGCTTTCAAGTAAATCTATAATTTCTTCCGTCTCTTTATCCTGATAAAAATCTAAAACATCATAAACCAATTCATCAATGACATGGACAGCACCGCTGTTTACGTCTATAACCATGTAAGTACCGTCCTGATAAAATTTGTGAATCATCAAATAAAACTCCTTTCGGTCGATTTAATGAAAAAAACAGCAGTAGATTTATACTGCTGCATCATCTTTATGTAATCATTTTTTCTCGCACTCTTGGTTAGCTACCGTACATGAGGTTTTGCAAGCGGATTGGCACGAAGTTTGGCACTCTCCGCATCCTCCCTTAACAGCGCTCTTCACAAGAGTTGCACCGTTTAATGTTTTTATATGCTTCATATAAATGCTCCTCTCCATAAGGTATCATTTTACTTTTGTTAGTTTTTTTATTAAACACTCCTTCGCTGATGAAATAGCCCTATATTCAGGCTACTATTACATTATAGCATAAAAGTAAAATTTTAAAAAGTCCGTTATTTTATATTCACTCCTAACATTCCTCCTATTACTCCGGCCCCCACACCTAAACCTATTTTATATAAGGCAATACGGCCTATGGTGTAGCCTGATATGAAAATCTTACTCAGGAGTATCAATATAAGAACGTAGATCAACCCTATAATCCCGCCATGGAGCCATCCTTTCTTTTTAAAATGTACGGAGCAATAGATGGATGAATATACTATACCGACTATCATAATAACAGATGTGACGAGGGGAATGGTACCTTCTCCCATGCTTGTATAAGTTATCAGTATGGCCCCTATAAGAAAAAGCAACAAAGATATGATATATCCCCGCATCAACCCATACCCATAAATTTTTATATTAAAAGGACCTGCTTTTAACATGTTTTTTTTCTCGGTTTTCACTGTAACACCCCCATTAAATTTTTATTTTATCTCACATAGAGTTCCCTAACTATGGCCTTATTTTATACATATGCCCCCTAATATAAAATTTATTACTAATTTTGTCCACCCTGTTGATTATTTTTTCCTTCCGGGTGCGCAAATTAGAAGTGAGAGGCGGGAAATCGGGTTAGGTCATAAAGGGCATTTCACGCAGTCTCGCTACACAAATTTATTTGCTCCCGATAGTCGCATAAATTTGGTGCTCGTTGCGTTTGGCCTACTAGCGATTTGCCACTCCCTCTGGACGCGCCGATTAGAAGTGAGAGGTGAGAAATCGGATGCCGGAAAAATTTCATGTTTGAATTAGTGCACAAAAAAAGCAGCCGGGCTGCTTTTTAGTATAATCGGTTCTTTGATTATTTGGTTCTTTGATCGTTTGATTCCTTGATCATTTGGTTCTTTAATCATCCGGTTCTTTATCTTGTGAAACTAGGGAACTGATTGCCCACCTGGTCGTAGGCAGTTTCATTTTGTCCGGCCCGACCTCAATGGTGATAACATCTTCTTTTGCTTTGATAATCTTGCCATAGATACCGCCGATGGTGATTATCTCATCTCCCACTTTCAAATTGCTTCTCATTTCTCTGATTTTCTTATCCTTTTGTTGCTGTGGCCTTATCAGTATAAAATAAAAAACTATAAGTATCCCCAGAGGGAATAGTAAACTTATGTACTGTTGCTTATCCATTTCGATATTGCGCCTCCTCTTCAATTTTATAGTGTATTATCATATAAATCAATTCAACAAATATAATAAATTTCCTGCAAATAATTCCAAATAGATATTATATTAATATATTATCCCTATAAATTATCCCCATAAAACATAGTACCCTATAATTTATGCCCGTATTTCCGAAAAAATTCATCCCTATAATCCAATAAACAATCCATTTTAATAGCTCGCCTTATCCCTTCCATCAATTTCAATAGAAAATACAAGTTATGATATGTAAGTAATCTGGGGCCTAAAATTTCATTTGCTTTGAACAAATGGCGCAGGTATGCCCTCGTATAATTTTTACATGTATAGCAATCGCATTCCGGGTCCAAGGGTTTAAAACTTTCCGTATGGACGGCATTTTTGATCACTATCCTGCCCTGACTGGTCATGGCAGTACCATTTCGGGCAATCCTTGTGGGCAGCACGCAATCAAACATATCTATTCCCCTGATTGAACCCTCTATTAAATCATCCGTGCTCCCGACACCCATCAGGTATCTCGGTTTATCCTCCGGCATCAGGGGTACCGTAGAATCTAAAATTTCGTACATGAGTTGCTTGGGTTCGCCTACACTCAGCCCTCCTATGGCATACCCGGGAAAATCCAATCCTATTATCTCCTCCGCACTCTGCTTTCTGAGATCCTCGTACATGCCCCCTTGAATTATTCCGAACAGGGCTTGATTCCCGGTATTATCATGTGCCTCCTTGCACCTCTTTGCCCACCTTGTAGTCCTTTCAAGAGAAGTTTTCACATAATCATGTTCCGCCGGATATGAAACACATTCGTCAAAAGCCATAATAATATCGGCACCCAGGGAATTCTGTATTTCGACGGCTTTCTCCGGACTGATAAAATGCTTTGAACCGTCTATATGAGACCTGAACTCCACACCCTCTTCACTGATTTCCCTGAGAGGCCCTAAGCTGAACACCTGGAACCCTCCGCTGTCGGTCAAAATAGGCCCATTCCAATTCATAAACTTATGTAATCCACCTGCTCTTTCAATCAGTTTATGCCCCGGCCTCAAATATAGATGATATGTATTGCTTAAAATAATCTGAGCGTCAATCTCCGTTAACTCCTCCGGAGTCATTGCCTTAACTGTCGCCTGAGTACCTACGGGCATAAAAACAGGCGTATCTATTGTTCCATGCGGCGTATATAGTTTACCCAACCTTGCCCCGCTCTGTTTGCATACTTTTATAAGTTCATATCTGATTGCCATTACAAACTTTCACTCCTATTTATCACTTCTCACTTAATCAGCATCGCATCTCCAAAACTAAAAAATCTATATTCTTCTTTCACCGCCGTGTCATATGCCTTTAAAGTTTTTTCTCTCCCTACAAAGGCACTGACTAACATGATCAATGTGGATTTCGGCAGATGAAAATTGGTGATCAGGCCATCTATAACCCTAAAACTAAACCCGGGATAAATAAAAATATCCGTCCATCCGCTGCCGGGCTTCACCTTTCCATCTTTATCCGCTATGGATTCCAAGGTCCTGCAACTTGTAGTCCCTACCGCAATTATTTTATTTCCTTTTGCCTTCGTTTTATTGATAATATCGACGGCCGATTCATCGACAATATAAAACTCGGAATGCATCCTGTGCTCCTGTATTTTTTCCGCCTTTACAGGACGAAATGTACCTAATCCGACATGTAGGGTGATGTATGCGATTTTTACCCCTTTTTCTTCTGTTTTTTTTAATAATTCCTTGGTAAAATGCAGCCCTGCCGTAGGAGCAGCTACGGAACCCCGATTTTTGGAATACACTGTCTGATATCTTTCCTTTTCTTCCAGCTTTTTTGTAATATACGGGGGCAAAGGCATCTGTCCCAGCCTATCTAATATCTCTTCAAAAATTCCCTCATATTCAAATTTTATAACCCTTGAACCATCCTCGTTTATATTTATAATTTCAGCATGTAACAGCCCATCACCAAATATAAATCGATTACCCAATTTTGCTCTTTTCCCCGGTTTAACTAATGTCTGCCAGGTATCCGATTCTGTCCTCTTTAACAACAAAAATTCTATTTTACCGCCGGTATCTTCCCTTTCGCCAATCAACCTGGCAGGTATCACTCTGGTATCATTTAACACCAGGCAATCCCCCGGGCTCAAGAAGTCTACAATATTATAAAAATAATCATGCCCTACCTCACCGGTTTCCCTATCTAAAATCAGCAATCTTGAACTGTCTCTATTTTTTAAGGGTGTTTGTGCAATCAATTCATCCGATAAGTAAAAATCGAAGTCCTTTGTTTCCATAATTATTCAACCTTTATTCCTGTATAATAATGAGCTAATATTTCATCATATTTATAGCCCAATTCCGCCATCTTTTTTGCCCCATATTGGCTCATGCCCAAGCCATGCCCATATCCCTTTCCATCAAATACAAAAACATTTTGGGGCACGGTATTTTCGGCAGGCCTCCTGATTGACTCCCCCCTGCTCACATTTTTGTATTGATTTCCATCATATATTAAAATCTCTTCCATGTTTTTAATTTCATAGATTCCTTTACTATTGACCATGTATTTTCCTATTAAATTGATGAGTTGCGATTTAAGATTCGGTTCACCTGAAATAACCGACTTTATATAATCATCATTGTTATCATCTATAACACCGTCATCATTATTATCGGAATTGATTGCAAATTGATTGCTTTTCAGCCCGAAAACAAACCTGCTCTTCTCCTTTTCTAAAACCTCTTGCCCGGCAGACCCATATACTGTCAGGGATAAAACTCGCCCGTTATCCGAAACGGAAGTTACCTTTATGTCCAAAATATCTCCGATAAATATATTATTATCGGCTAAACAATTTTTTATCTCTTCCTTAGTGAATGAAACAGACCAGTCGCTATGAGGGGCATCTAATGAAAAATCATCCCTCACTCCCCTGATATGAGGAAGTGGATTCAGCCAAATATTCTCGCTATCCTCGGTGCATCCCCCGCTGTTGGAATGATAATAGGGTTCTGCCAATCTGCCATTGCAAAACATAACTATATTTTTGGTTTCATCAACGGCTTTATTTGTGTTGGGATGTTCTCCGCTGTAACCTTTATATACTTGAGAAGAAGTGGTTGTGCACAGATTAAAACCAAAACTCTCATATTTGTTTAAATTAGTAAGGGCAAACCCCCTTGCCGCTATGGCTTGTGCCTTTAAGGCTTCCACCGGCCAAGAAGCGGGCATCTCCGCCGGAATAACCCCATATAGATATTCCTCCAAAGGCAGTTTATTGATTACAGTCATATCACTGCCGGGTAACCTTTTGGCGGTAATACCTCCCCTATAACTGACTCCCTCCGTACTCACCAAAGGAATATTGTTGCCGATACGTTTACCGGCGAAATAAATTTCATCCGATGAATCATACATAAATATAATATTGCCCTTTTCGTCTATGACCTGTACCCTCGTATCGGATGGCCCTATTATTTGGGTTTCATAACCGCAATTCCTGCTTATATAACTTGCTTCGTCATCCGCATCAAATTTGTTTGTATATGAACCCCCGTAAACCCTCCATCCGTTCTCATAACACAGATAGGTTTCCACATCCCTGATATCAATCGAATTTAAAAAATTATAAGCTTTGATATGATCTGCAAAATTTTCTCCTATCTGAATATGATAATAATCCTCCCTATGTATGTTCGAATTTTCATTTATATAGGGTCTGTCCTTCCTCAATAAAATTTTATCCTCATTTAAGTCAAAAAAGCCGATAAATTCGTATTCATCAAAAATTCCCACTTCAAAAGTTGTATTGCTTTTTATAGATAATTCTGATTTTGCCGTCGAACCGAAAAATAATCCTATCTTTATGTAATACAGCAATATAGACTTATCATATGAAAATACATTAAATATATTCATAATAAATATCAATAAGA
>CAYOGD010000052.1:0-9019 GCA_964403395.1 uncultured Alkaliphilus sp. | reverse complement strand
CCTCTGAGGTATACGCTTCATCTTCTTTGTATTCGGGCCATTGTGCCACAATCACACTTCCTTGTGTTGTAGGTAGATTCTGCCATATTTCTTCTGTTATGAAAGGCATAAAGGGGTGCAATAATTTTAATATGTTTTCCAGCACATAAGTCAAAGTATATTGGGCTACCCTTTTCTCATAAATATCTTCACCGTAAAGCCTGGGTTTTACCAATTCGATATACCAGTCACAATATTCACTCCAGATAAAATCATATAATTTTTGTACTGCAAGTCCCAATTCAAACTTGTCCATATTTTCGGTTATCTCTTTTACTACATTGTTGAGCCTGGAAATTATCCACTTATCGGCTAAAGTAAATTTACTTAAAATGTCATTTTTGTCGATATGGCCGGTATCTAAATTCATCAATACAAATCTTGTAGCATTCCATAGTTTATTTGCAAAATTTCTGCTGGCCTCCAGCTTCTCCATATGAAAACGCATATCATTTCCCGGGGAATTTCCCGTCGCCAGAGTAAATCTAAGTGCATCCGCACCATATTCCTCTATAACCTCTAAGGGATCGATACCGTTTCCCAAGGATTTGCTCATTTTCCTACCCTGTGCATCTCTCACAAGCCCGTGAATGAGCACATATTCAAATGGTACATCCTCCATAAATTCTAGCGCCGAAAACACCATGCGAACCACCCAGAAAAATATGATATCATAACCCGTCACCAATACATCTGTCGGATAGAAATATTTCAGCTCTTCAGTCTCTTCCGGCCAGCCCAATGTGGAAAAGGGCCATAGGGCCGAACTGAACCAAGTATCCAGAACGTCTTCATCCTGTTTAAACTTATTTCCATTGCATTTTTCACAGACGGTGGGTTCCTCTTTCTGAACAATTATATGCCCGCAATCATCACAATAATATGCGGGGATCCGATGGCCCCACCACAATTGCCTGGAAATACACCAATCTCTGATATTTTCTAACCAATGTATATAAGTTTTAGAAAATCTCTCCGGGACAAATTTAACTCTCCTATCATTTACGGCTTTGATGGCGGGTATGGCAAGGGGCCCCATTTTCACAAACCATTGATCCGACGTCAGCGGTTCTACTGCCGTATCGCATCTATAACAATGACCCACATTGTGATTTATATCCCTGATTTTGTGAATAAACCCACCCTTTTCGAGATCGTTTACAATAGTTTTTCTGGCTTCATATCTTGTCATGCCCGCATATTTACCGCCATCTTCATTTATAGTGGCGTCATCGTTCATGACATTGATCTGAGGCAAATCATGCCTTTCCCCTACCTCGAAGTCATTCGGATCATGTGCAGGAGTTATTTTTACAGCTCCCGTCCCGAATTCCGGATCTACATAATCATCGGCAACGATAGGCAGCTCCCTGTCGACCAGAGGTAATATCGCTATTTTACCGACCAAATGCTTGTATCTTTCATCATCCGGATGTACGGCAACACCGGTGTCTCCAAGCATGGTTTCCGGCCTGGTTGTGGCGATTTCCAATACTTCATCACTATCCTTGATAGGATAGTTTATATGCCAAAAATGTCCCGGCCTTTCTTCGTGTTCCACTTCTGCATCTGAAAGAGATGTCTTACACTCCGGGCACCAATTTATAATACGATTACCCCTGTAGATCAATCCTTTTTCATACAGTTTAATAAATACTTCCGTCACAGCATTACTTAAACCTTCATCCATCGTAAAACGTTCTCTGGACCAATCGCAGGAATCCCCCAATTTTTTCATCTGTTCTACTATTCGCCCGCCGTATTCTTCTTTCCACTTCCAGGCCCTTTCCAAAAAATTTTCTCTGCCCACGTCCAACTTAGTCAGGCCTGCTTCTCTGATGCTCTCTACCACTTTTACTTCCGTAGCAATACTTGCATGATCCGTGCCCGGCTGCCATAATGTCTCAAAGCCCTGCATCCTTTTCCACCTGATTAAAATATCCTGAAGTGTATGATCTAATGCATGGCCCATATGAAGTTCGCCTGTAATATTTGGTGGCGGTAATACTATGCAATAAGGCTCCTTTTCCGGATTTACCTCCGCCTTGAAATATTTTTTTTCAATCCAATGGTCATATATCCGATTTTCAAAATCCTGCGGATCATAATTTTTTTCTAAATTATTTGCCATTTTTCTATTCCTCCTAAGTAAAAAACCTCGCCTGAAATCAAAATAAGGACGAGGAATATATTCGCGGTACCACCTTAATTTTTACTTACTGAAAAACGTGTAAATAAACACTTGATAAATATAACGGTTTACCCGTCCACATCTACTCTTTTCGATGCAGAAACTCCGAAACTACCTTCAATAACCATTGCCCTAAAAAACCTTTCAGCCATGAGTCTTTCTCTCTTGAGGGATTATGTTATCTACTCTTTTTCATCATTGTCGTTTGTGCTTATAAAACTAATATTTATTATAATGATTTAAAAAGTATTTGTCAATATATGTTGATATACGTATATATAGGTACCTATCCATGAAATAAAATTATTTACCGATACAATTGTTTTATACAGATAGGACACCGCATCTGTTAGTCTAAAACATCGGATGACGGGAACTTTTTTATATGTTTTATGCCTATAATAAAATAACGTACAAAAGCATATAATGTAAACAAAACAGCGATTATCATCAAAAGCTTGGCATATGTAAATTTAAATGCTATTGCCAAAATAGCGATATAAAAAATTACAGTGGCTACCTTTCCATATGAATTTGCCGGCAATACCGTCTTATCTTTTTTAGCATATAAAAAAATACCGCCGAATATCATCAGGAGCTCTTTTATCCCGTATACAATTATGACCCACAAGGGTATGAAACGTTTGATTGTAAAACAAACAAGCACCGTCAATTGCATGAGCTTATCCGCCAAAGGGTCCATAGCCTGTCCCCATTTGGTTATAAGATCATATTTTCGGGCTATATATCCATCTAAAATATCTGTTATACCCGCTAAGAGAAATATTAAAATAGAATATAATAAGCTATTTTCCAGGGAAGAGAAAAATACCTTTATAAATACCGGTACAAGTGCAAAACGCAGGGCGGTTATAATATTTGGTAAATTCATTATTATTGCACTCCTTTTCGAAACTATTATAATAATATAAATAATACCATATGGCATAAATTCTGCAACATATATATGAACTTAAACGCTCTATCTACAAATTTCGACATAATTTATTTTATCAGGTTTTTAGAACCTTTTACTGATTTATAACATTGAATAAAAAGTACCAGCGGATCATATTGCCCGAAAATTTTATTTTACCGCCTTTATAGAATATATCCTATCCAAATAACCTACCAGATCCAGCACCATCTTCTCATAACTCTTATTAAAAACATCCCAACCCCTCCTATAATTAGCATATATCAATCTTTTTGTATAATTGGACATGGGTATGTCCTTATATAAACATAGTCTGGATACTCTTCCATTTCCCATTTCCAAATTTTCGGCATTGATTCCAAATTCAACATCTTCCTTATGAACCAGTGCAAACCAAGTAAAACTATCAATCTCCCCCTTTATATACCCATATCTGCTTTTAGCATTATAGTTAATTTTTATATTAAACAATGCGAAACCCCCTCGACTCTTACTTTACTAAGATTTTATGCTACCTTTTTAGTTCTTATTCATCGAGGTTTTGTGACGTACATATTCGATAATGCTTTTCCAATCTCATTGACTAAAATAATAGATAAAGAAATTGCCACAACTATAACCCAATCTATAAAACTTAACGCCACGGTACCGAAGGCCTTGTTAAAAACAGGTACCTGTACTATGATTACCTGTAAAACCATACCGATTACTATAGAATAGTTTAAAAATTTATTTTTCGACATACCTGCCTTGAAGATGGACTGTTTTAAATTTCTATTGTTGATGGAATGAAACAACTGGCTTGTACTGAGGACCAGAAATGCCATGGTTTGACCGTGAGTTAAACTCCCGCCCTTTAATCCATATTGAAAAACTGCCAAGGTGATTATACCTATGAAAACGGCGTTTAAAATTAAATATGTCAACCTGCCCCTGCTGAAAATATTTTCATCCCGGCTCCTTGGTTTCTCCTTCATCACATCTGCACTCACAGGGTCCACCCCTAAGGATAATGCAGGTAATGTATCTGTGATCAGGTTTACCCACAATATATGAATGGGTTTCAGTGGAATGGGCCAATTCAGTGTTATGGCCGTAAATAATACAAAGAGCTCCCCAAGATTACTGGATAACAAAAATAAAATAGTTTTTTTAATATTATTGTATATATTCCTACCTTCTTCCACTGCCTTGACGATAGTAGCAAAATTATCATCGGTCAAAATCATGTCAGATGCTTCTTTGGATACATCGCTGCCCGTAATTCCCATGGCAACCCCAATATTAGCCGCTTTCAGGGAGGGAGCATCGTTTACCCCGTCGCCAGTCATGGAAACAATATAACCCTTAGACTGCAGGGCTTTTACTATCATCACCTTGTGTTGGGGATGCACCCTGGCAAATACTCTGTAATCATCTATTACTTCATTCAGCTCCTCCTGCCTCATAGTTGACAGAGCCTGTCCCTCCATCACCTGTTCCATATTTTTACTGATTCCCACTTCTTTAGCTACGGCAAAGGCCGTGTCTTTATGATCCCCGGTTATCATCACAGTCCTGATTCCCGCATCATAACACCTCTGTACGGCTTCCCTTACCTCCTCTCTTGGAGGGTCTATCATACCGGCTAATCCTATGAAAATCAAATTGTTTTCATATCCTTCTTTATTTTTATATCCTGTACAATCTTTTTCCCTATATGCCAAGGCCAATACCCGCAGGGCTTTCGCCGACATTTCGGAAGCATTGTTATAAATTCTATCTTTATAACTTTCGATAGGCAATCTCGCATTGTCTAATAATATATGAGTAGTCTGCCGTAATACAAAATCCAGGGCTCCCTTAGTAAATATAATTTCCTTTCCATCGTATTTATTTACAGTGGTCATCATCTTTCTACCGGAATCGAAGGGTATCTCATCTATACGAGGGAACTCTCCGTCTATGTCGCTCTTCTTTATCGATAAAATATTCCCCATATCTAAAAGGGCTGTTTCAGTAGGGTCCCCCACCGAATCCCCTTCGTTATCGGAATCATTGCACAGCATAAAACCATGTACCAGGAACCTGTCCTCCTCCGCCAATTCCTCCACGGGCTTCAATCTCCCATTGTGATATATCTCGGTCACTTTCATTTTATTCTGTGTGATGGTCCCGGTTTTATCCGAACATATGACATCAACGGAACCTAAAGTTTCTACAGCCGGCAATTTTTTTACTATAACATTCCGCTTTATCATTCTCTGTACACCTAAAGCCAGTACAACCGTGATCACAGCCGGTAACCCTTCAGGGATTATAGCAACTGCAAGGGATATGGATACTAAAAGCATCTCCATCGGTTCTTTACCCTGTAGAACAGCTATTCCAAATATCAATATACAGATCAAAAGCGCCCCTGCTCCCAGATATTTACTCAACCTCTCCAATCTTTCCTGGAGCGGTGTTTTGATCTGCTCCGTTTTATCCAACATGGCAGCTATTTTTCCAACTTCCGTATCCATACCTATAGATGTAACAACGCCGACACCTCTGCCGTAGGTGGCATAACTGGACATAAAAGCCATATTTTTTAAATCCCCTAATGCTGTATTTTCTTCATCGATGATACCGTCTATTTTCTCTACGGGAACAGATTCTCCGGTCAATATAGATTCATCTATCCTCAAATTTGCCGCCTCTACAAGCCTCAGATCTGCGGGAATATAACTCCCCGCCTGAATGGCAACGATATCACCCACAACCAATTCTTCAATAGGGATTTCCTTTGAGATACCGTCCCTTTTCACTATTGTCCTGGGTGTGGATAGTTTTTTCAGGGCATCCAAAGATTTTTGTGCTTTGTCTTCCTGCACAAAACCCACTATTGCGTTTATTGCTATCACCACTGTTATTATAACGGTATCGCTTATCTCTTCCATGATAGTGGAAATGCCTGCGGCCGCAATCAATATAAATATCATAGGATCGTTTAACTGGTCCAAAAACCTTAAAAACAAGGATCTGGGCTTGGCTGCCGTCAATTCATTTTTACCTCTTTTTTGCCTTTCGGCTACTTCTTCTCCTGTGAGGCCTTTTTCTACGCTTGTATTTAACTCCTTCAATACGATATCTTTTTCTTTGGTGTGCATATGACATGTCTCCTACTCAATCTAGTTTGTATTATAAGTACTTGATTTACATATTTAACAAATATTTTAATTATTTGCCCATTCCGATTATATACTTTAATATATCCATAATCTGTATCGATAACACGGGATAAAAAATAAGGTATATCGCGGTAGTTATTTTATTCGAACCATTTCCCATTGAGTAAATCCTTAGCTCCGCGCGTCAAGGGAATCAAATCACTTTTGTCTAGATATGAAATATCAAATTTACGGTTCAATGCCGCAAAATGCTTTATTCCAAAAGCGATTTTATTCAGATAGGAAAACGCCCCCACCGCACCTAAGGAAAAATCATCTGCCCTTTTGCCGTATATGGCCCTCAAATCAGCTAAATCTCCATATATCTCCTCTACAGTATTCCCATATTTTTTTAAATTTTTCGGTATGTTTCCCGCTTTAATCATATCTCCGATATTCTTGCCCATCATTGCAGCTGTCATAGATGCCCGGCACAGGCCTACGGCAGTGACTATTCCGTCGCCATAGGCCAGGGATTTGAATACCTGGTCCTCGGAACTGAATCCGCCTGTAATCGCAATGGCCGGAATCCAATGGCCTTCGGATTTCAATCTGTTTATAATAGTGCAAACAGCATCTTCCAACACTATGGTAGGCAGGCTCCACTCATTCATCATTTTATTCGGGCTATACCCACTACCCCCGCCGGCACCGTCAAAGGTGATCATATCAACCCCGGCTTTGCTTCCGATCAATATCACCTTTTCTAAATCCTTTAAATCATAACCTGCCATTTTAAAGTATATGTTTTTGGCTCCCATGCTTCTCAATTCCTCAATTCGTGGAATCAAATAATCCTCATCCCACAGGGGCAACCTTGCATAGGAATAAAAATTCGGACATGTTCCCCCTTCATATGCCTTTATTATTTCAGGATCCGTAGGGTCCGGCAAAACCAACTCGCCCATCCCCTGTTTTTTCAGTGCCTGTTCTCTGTCTTTTATTCGAACTACGGGCTGGGTTCCCTTTGCACCCTGTCCAAATTTAAATTCAATGGCTTCCGCCCCATATTCTTTTATTGCAAATTCGGGGATTCCGAGCATATCGTCTTCAACATTGCACTGCAGCACAATCTGTCCATAGCCCCTATAATATTTTCGAAAAGAATCTAACATAGTTTTTAAAATAGGAAATCCCGTAACCCTGCCGTTTTCGATTTTAAGCTCCGGATCTCTATCTCTGGCACCCTCACCGATTACACACACCACTCCTGCCATGGCCGCCCCACCGAAATAATCTTTCCAGTTTAGTTTGATAAGAGCAGGTAAAATAATCGGCATGGTCAGTTTAACAGGATTAAATTTTCCGAATTCTCTTCCCAGTTTTACATGATATATAGTGGCCTCTTCATAATTTGCATCAGCCCCGACAGCTCCGAAAACACGTCCATTGATATTGAAATGTGAAAAATCGATGGGATAATCTTTTTCGGAGGCGATCTGATTGGCTCCCGTATTTGTCGGATATACAGTCTGTGCTCCTAAAACCGCAGCCAAGGCAATCTCACATGTTCCTTCACATTCTTCCGTACAAAAAGAACACATACCCGATTGCGGCGAAACATGGCGGCTTCTGAGATATGTGTCATTAAACGCAGATGATAACTTAGGTGAATAAGTCATGATAATTTCCCCCTCCTCATCTTATTTCGTGATTCAATCAAAATTCCTTAACAACATTTTATCATATCTTTTATATATATTGATAAATTCCTGTCCCCACTATCTAAATGTATGAAATATACTACCCAAATATATGTTCCCTGTTTTCGCTGCTGTATACTAACTCTTCCCCACATATCATACAATTTATATTGTGTTTTTCCATACATTTTTCCCCTTACTATACTTTATCTTTATTTGTCCTTCTCCTATAATTTATTTAACTATCTTATTTTAACATACCTACCCCATTTATTATATCAATAACAGGATTGCATTTGCGGGAAAAATTATAATTTTTCATATGATACTGCAAACTAAAACCAACTTGATAATATTTTGTCTAAGGCATACAATGTAGTTAAACATTACAATATAAGGAGGGGTTGAAAATTGATTGTAGGTTTAGATATGGGAGGAACCAATATAGATGCAGTCATCATAGAAGACGGAAAAATATCAAAGGCAGTGAAGCAGCCTACCGACAGAGATAATTTGTTTGGATCCATCTGGGGTACCCTGAACGTACTGCTGGAAGATTGTGATAAATCTAAAATTAAGAGGATAAACTTGAGCACCACAGTATCTACCAATGCTATCGTAGAGGACAAAGTTTCACCGGTAGGTATTATCATTCAATCCGGCCCGGGACTCAATAATAAATTTTTAGCTTGTGGTGATGAAAATATATTTATTTCCGGATATGTGGATCACCGGGGCAAGATTGTCAAGGATATAGATTCAAAAGAAATAAAGGATGCTGTTAAAACCTTCAAGGAAAAAAGCATACAACATTGCGCTGTAATCACAAAATTTTCTACCAGAAATCCAAGGCATGAAATAAAGATACATGATGCAATAGATAAAAATTTTTCTCATGTCACGATGGGGCATACCCTATCCGGCAAATTGAATTTTCCCAGGAGGGTATTTACTTCTTACCTAAATTCCGCTGTCTACGATACTTTCAAAGATTTTGCTCTTTATATCAAACAATCCT
>CAYOGD010000051.1:0-9155 GCA_964403395.1 uncultured Alkaliphilus sp. | reverse complement strand
TTAAAAATGAAATATTATAGCACCCAAAGATTCAGGGGTGCATTTTTTTGTCCCTGAAAAACCACGGTGTCAGGTACAGTGGTCTTTTTTGGGCGGCCCAATCCTGGTTTGCATTGGCCTTTCCGGCCTTGGGAGAACCACGATGAACCACGGTGTCAGGTACAGTGGTCTGATGAGATTAGCCTGGAGAACCACGGTGTCAGGTACAGTGGTTCTTTTGGGGATTAACCTGTACCGGACCATGGTGACTGGTACCCTGGTCAGTCTTTTTTGACCGGGGTACCTGTACCCGTGGTCTATCATGGTATCAGATCTCCTGGCCTTTTTTCATCAGCTTGGTCTGCACTTTTTATCCTTTATTTGTATAGAACCTTACCAAGTGGCAATAATATAGCAAAGAGCACAACTTTGCTTTATTAATACATAGTACCGGGAGGTGAATTTAATGTCATTAGAAAATAATAATGACGATGGAAACAAAAAAGAAAAGAAGGATAAAAAATCATTTCGGAAAATTATGGACAAACAGGGCTTTTATATTATTTTGATGCTGTGTATGGTTATCGTTGCTGCAACCGCAATTTGGGTCGATAATCAAGAAAAAGATCATTTTATTGGGGAAGGGCCTACAAACCCATTCGGGGACGATGAGCAGCCGGAGGTTACCTTAGTAGAAGATGAGGGTGCCGATAGTGCAAAGGAAGCAGGAAGGATAGGAGAGGGAAAACCTGCGGAAGATGAAAAACAACCCCCTAAGGATTCAAAGGAAGAAACAAAAAAATCCCCCGCAAAGGCAACCACCAAAACCGAAGGTGCGGATAGCGCGGGAGTTACAGATGGCGCTAAAGGTGTGGTCGCTGCAGAAGATTCCAAGAACACAAAGGACGTAAAGAAGACTGAGGATACAAAGGAAACAGAAGATATAGAAGATGCGGAGGATACTGAGGATGTGGAGGATGTCTCCAGCTTAAAGGCTGGCAATAAGGCTTCTATTATAGAGGACATGGCAATACCGGTAGCAGGCAAATTGATATTGCCCTTTGCTGATGACCATTTGGTATATCATAGGACTTTAGACCAGTGGAGCACTCATAAAGGAATAGATATACAGGCACCCGAGGGAGCCCCGGTAAAAGCAGTGCTTGATGGTGAGGTAGTAGAGGTCATCAACGATACTATTATGGGAATCAGTATTGCAATTAAGCATGATAATGGACTATTAACTATATATAGCAATCTTTCTACAGATGCAATGGTAGAGATAGGAGAGCAGGTCAAGAAGGGACAAGCTATCGGCGGAGTGGGTAAAACAGCATCTACCAAGACATTAGAAGGGCCGCTATTGCATTTTCAAGTGTTCAAGGATGATAAATTTGTGAATCCTGAACTATACCTGGGCGAGATTTCACAGCTCTAAATTGAGCAAGAGGTAAGTAAAAAAGACCACGGTGTCAGGTACAGTGGTCTTTTTTGATGCCAATCTCTCTTCCGGTTCTTTTGGTCTTTTTGCCTCCAGGCATCCCGGGAGGAACCACGGTGGAGGAACCACGGTGTCAGGTACAGTGGTTCTTTCCTTGAAACAACACGTCTTTCCACCCCGAGCATCCCGGGAGCTTACGAAAGAACCCAACAAATCCAGGGATAAATTCAGGAGCGCACCCGGGAAAATCCCAATCCCAGCATTAAAGATTTAATAAAATAATTCTAAAATCCCAACCCCCTTCATACTATAGATTAAGACGCTATAATAGAGGGGGGTTAGTGCTGTGAAAGAGTACATAGAAAAGCGGGCTATTGAGATAGCTGACTATATTATTAGGGAAAGAGCAACTGTCAGACAGACAGCTCGTATATATGGAGTCAGTAAATCCACAGTTCATAAAGATGTAACAGAGAGACTTCCCAAGATAAACCCTCTGAAGGCTAGTCAAGTAAAAGTTGTACTTGATGTCAATAAAGCAGAAAGGCATATAAGAGGAGGCAAAGCCACTAAGATGAAATATGAAGCAATGAACAAAAAAGGATAAGATAGATTTAACGCAATGAGCCGCGATGAGGGGCAGGAATCTCAGATTATATCCCAGGGACAAATTATGGTTGCGGCATTGCGTAATACATCTTTGATAGTTTCTAAAATATACCAGGCATTAGTTTATCAAGCTTATAATTATAGGTGTTTGAGTTTAAAATTGAGTGGAAACACATTTATTTTGTATCCCATGCATTTTTTACTAAACGCCTCGGATTATTTATCCAATATGAGCCGATAAATTAGTGACTGGTATTATTATGTCCAGAAAGGTAGCCATGCGCATGAAAACACTTGACACAGAAGAACCGCCAGGCTGTGTGATAATTATCACTTCGAGCGTTGGCGAAGAATCCCGGCCGGCCTAAAGTACAGGTCCCTTGCTACGCTGTGTGTTAATTGTCACTCTGAGTGTTGGCGAAGAATCTCGGCCGGCTTAAAATACAGATCCTTCGCTACGCTCAGGATGACAAAAAAGTGAGAAAGGTGATTTTTCATAGGGTGATTTTCACACAATTTGCTGTCCTCCTGTGTTCTATGTCCCGTTATATCCCGCGGTTTTACAGTGTGTACCCTGTTTCTTACATTTTTTAATCAAATAATCAAATATTAAATTGTCGACAAAGAAGGATTTTTTTACAAAGATGGCGAAATATATATAATTGAAGAGAAAAGCCGAACATAAAATCGAATATAAAATCCGGCAGCTTATGAGAGACCTGTTCGAGACTGCTGAAAAAGCCTCAGATTATGTGAAAATCATCATTCCCGGCGTTGTGAAAAAATTCAAATGCCCCAAAACGCACGCCCTTCACATCGCATAGATGACGAAAAAACAATAAAGGCGCTTTTCGCACAGTCTCCTGTCTTCATGGCTCATATGAAAGTGGGGAAGAAAATGTTTAGATTTTTTAGAGCAGATATCGGTATAGATTTAGGCACTTCCAGCGTTTTAGTTTACGTAAAAGGAAAGGGCATAGTTTTACAAGAACCTTCTGTAGTTGCAATCGAAAAAAATACAAATCAGGTGTTGGCTGTCGGGGGAGAAGCGCGCAGAATGCTTGGGAGGACACCCGGTAATATAATTGCGACTAAACCCCTAAAGGACGGGGTCATTTCAGATTATGAGATAACAGAAAGGATGTTAAAATATTTTATTCGGAAAACAGTCGGAAGAAGATTATTTTTCTTTAAACCTAAAATAATCGTATGTGTCCCAAGCGGAGTGACGGAAGTCGAAAAGAGAGCTGTTGTAGATGCTACCAACGAAGCAGGGGCAAGAGTGACATATTTAATAGAGGAACCAATCGCCTCAGCCATAGGTGCGGGAATAGATATAGCGCAGCCGGATGGGAATATGATTGTCGACATAGGCGGAGGCACTACGGATATTGCAGTTATATCCCTAGGGGGCATAGTCGTAAATACATCTATCAAAACAGCTGGCGACAGCTTTGATGAGGCAATCACCAGATACATCAGAAAAAATCACAATATCATGATCGGTGAAAGAACAGCGGAAAATATTAAGATTACTGTTGGCGGAGCATATGCAAGAGAAAAACAGGTGTTTGTAGATGTGAGAGGAAGAAATCTTGTCTCAGGCTTGCCGGTCAATATAAAAATAAACAGTGGGGAAATTCTGGAGGCATTAAGAGAATCCGTATCATCTATTGGGGATGCCGTGCACAGCGTATTGGAAAGAACCCCACCGGAATTAGCCGCCGATATTGCCAACCATGGAATAATTATGGCCGGTGGCGGAACCCTTCTTTGGGGCTTTGATAAATTGATCGAAGAACGGACAGGCATCCCGGTACATATTGCGGTAGATGCAATTTCCTGTGTTGTAAACGGTACGGGCATTGCCTTGGATTCTATAGATATGCTAAAAAAGGGCAGAAGCAGCGGGGGAGGCTATATATAAACGATTTGTAAGAGGCCTATCTTCGCGCAGCTCATGTGTTTTGTAATTCACACAAATTGCAGGAAAAGTCGAATTATGCTGGAATATTAATCTATTTGGGTATAAAGAAGGATTTTAAAGGAATATATAGAAGTAATGCTTTATTGTAAAAATAATACCTATTAAAATTATTGTATATATAAAATATAAAAAAGGTAGAGAATACACAGAAAAATTGGACCCAAAGGGAAATTAAAGGACTATGGTGGAAAGACCACGGTGAAGACCATGTACCTGGCACCGTGGTTCACATGGGGACCTGAGCCGAACCATGGGGACTGGTACCCTGGTCAGTCTTTTTTGACCAGGGTCCCTGTACCCGTGGTCAATTAGATTGAAAATTTGAGTGGCTCACACGGGCGGACACGCAGGTCCGCCCCTACCACCATGGTTTGCGCAGGGCACATCGGGGAAGTAGCGCAAAAAAGAACCACTGTACCTGACCCCCTGGTCTTTTTGGCTCACCCCCTAGCCCGCGGTCCAAAGAAAGGACGGCATTAAAAATGGAAGTAATGGACCAAGAAGTTGAACTGGATCTGAAGGAATTGATATACATAATTCGAGAACGATTATGGTTTATTATATTTATAACGATATTGGCGGTCGGCGCCAGCGCAACCATAAGCTATTTCGTGCTGGAACCGGTCTATAGAGCATCTACCACCCTGATGGTTGGAAAACCGCCGGAATATTACATGGACAGCACCCAGCTGCAGATACAGGATTTGAACTTAAATCAAAGGTTGGCAAGGACATACGGGGAAATTGTAAAAAGCAGGGGGGTCTCAGAGCTTGTCATCTCCCGGCTAGAACTAAACCTGACCCCAGAGCAGTTAAAAAACAAAACATCGGTGGACTTGGTAAAGGATACTGAATTTATCACAATAAGCGTAACGGACACGAATCCCGAACAAGCAGCCATAATAGCCAACAAGGTAGCGGAAATTTTTCAAGATAGGGTAATCGAAATGATGAAAGTGGATAATGTGCAGGTATTAGATAGCGCAATAGTACCGAAGTCCCCCATAAAACCTAGGCCCCAACTCAATATAGCAATTGCGGGGGTGTTGGGCATTATGCTAAGTGTCTTCATCGTATTCTTATTGGAATATCTAGATAATACAATCAAAACTCCGGAAGATATAGAAAAATATTTAGGGTTGAATGTAATCGGAATTATCCCGGTAATGCAGGATGACTAGAAGGGGAGGGGCAGAGATGACCAACAAGGGTAATCGGAATTATCCCGGTAATGCAGGACGACTAGAAGGGGAAGAGCAGCGATGATCAGCAAGGATAACCGGAATCATCCCGGCAATGCAAGATGACTAGTGAGGGAGGAGCAGAATGGACAAATATAAATTGATCGTACAGACAAATCCAAAATCACCCATATCGGAGGCCTACAGAACACTCCGTACAAATATTCAATTTTCAAGCTTGGACAATCCTATAAAAACTATCGTGGTAACCAGTGCCGGCCCTGGGGAAGGCAAAACCACTTCCGTTACAAACCTGGCAATCACCATGGCACATTCCGGGTCAAGAGTGCTTTTGATAGACGGAGATTTGAGAAAACCGGAGCTCCATAAGATATTCATATCATCCAATCAGGTAGGCTTAACCAATATTTTGGTGAGCGAGCTGGATTATAAGGAAAGAGTCGTGCAGACATATGTAGAGGGACTGGAAACCTTACCTGTAGGGGTTATCCCTCCGAACCCGTCGGAATTATTGGCATCCAACAAAATGAAACAACTCTTGGAGGAGGTAAAACGAGACTATGATTTTGTGCTTATAGATACCCCACCTGTCGGGCTGGTGACGGATGCTTCCATTCTATCGGCCATAGTCGACGGTACCATATTGGTCTGTGCATCGGGGCAAATATCCATAGAGGAAGCCGGAAGATCAAAAGAATTGCTAGAAAATGTAAACGCCAATATCATCGGTGTCATTCTAAACAAAATCCCGTTAAATCGGAGAGGTTATTCACAATATTATTACTATCGCAGCTATGAAGAGGGCAACCCAAAGAGAACTAAAAGAAGGGAAAAAGCCAATGGTAGATTTACACAGCCACATTTTACCCACTATCGATGACGGTTCTGAAAATATGGAAGAGACCTTGGAGATGGGCAGGATAGCAGAGGCGGAAGGCTTCAGCAAGGTAGTAGCCACACCTCATTATATAGAGGGAGAATCTGCACCGAACAGAGAACAATACCTGAACATCATAAAAGAGGTCAACAGGCACCTTGTAGAAAATGCAATCAATATAGAAATTTTACCGGGGCTGGAAGTTTATATTACACCTGATATACCTTCCAAACTCAAAAAAGGGGAAATCCTCACATTAAACAACACTCCTTATATTTTAATAGAGCTCCCCATGTTCAATATCCCGATATATACCGAGGATATTCTTTACGAGATAAGGCTGCTGGGCTACAAACCTGTGATAGCCCATCCGGAACGTTATGGGAAAGTGATGGATGATCCGAATTACTTAAGAGGTTTGATCGAGCAGGGCAATTACGTCCAGATAAACAGCCTCAGCGTGATAGGAATATTGGGAGAAGGGGCAAAAGAAACGGCGAAGATTTTATTAAAACATAGGATGGTTCATTTTATAGGCACGGATGCACACTCCTCGGGAGTCAGATCGCCCAGAATAAAAGAGGCACTGGAACAGATGCGTCGATGGGTGAGCGACGAATATGTCGAAGAGATAATCAACAACGGCAGGGCCCTCATCAGAGGAGAAGAGATCCACATATCACAACCCTTAACTTATGAACCCAAGAAGGGATTTTTACACAATATAAGGAGACTCATAAATCGAAAAAATAAATTTAATATAGATCACAATCAAAATTAATCGGAATCAATTATAAAGGAGGTAGATACCGGCAGGAGAATAGAGATAAAAGCTGAGAAAAGTAGGGGAAGGACCAAGGCGGAAAAGGAGGATGGAGATATGAAAAAGAGAATATCGGCAGTTTTGATATTAGTGATAATCCTGTCTATGTTCACTGGCTTTGCATATGCAGAGGAACCGAAAGATATTGCAGATGTATTGGAACTGATAAAACTAGACAAGATATTTTCGGGAAAAAAATTGGTATCGGATGTTCTTGGCGGATATTTAACTTCCGAAAAGACAGACGAATTGGAAAATGAAATACTGGGTTATGGACAATTGAGAGGCGGGCTGATTTCGGACGGATTGACCCGGGCGGAAATTACAGGTTTGATCGCTCTTGCAGACAATCTGGGATTGAACAGTGATTTTGGGCAAATAAAATCAGATATAATAGCCATATTAGGGGAAGAGATGACCGGCAGAATCATACAAACAAGAGGGCCCGACAGGAGCAATTCGGATTTTGCCTATGATCTGATGGGGAGAATGATCACTAAAACCGGTGTTATAGGATACGATACATATACTGAGAAATTTAGAGTCAATTTTGCGAGTTATAAAAGTGACGGCACATTAAAAGGATACTTAAGCGGAATATTCCCAAATGCGTTTCCCGGAAACGACGCGGGCAACAGAATAGATACCGCACAAAACGCCCTCACATATATTCTAAACGAAGATGCGGATTTTGATACTTACAAGGCCGACTTAAGAAAATTATTACAGGGATACGGTTTCTACAGTGAATATTCTACGGCCCCGGACCCAGGCGATGATAAACCTAAAGCACCACCGGAAACAGAAGAACCGCCGGAAGAACCGACAGAAGCGCAAGTAGAATTGAGCGGAGATGCGGTAGAAGTGGAAACTGGTGAAAGGGGCCAGGCCATAATAAAAGTTAAGGAAGATAGTATGGCGGAAGCGATAGATGAGCTGTTAAAGATTGTCGAAGAAGACCCGGATGTAACACCGCAGTTAATAATCAAATTAGATGATGTGGAAACATTGGATATGGAGATATCGATTCCCGCAGACCTGATGGCCAAGCTGGCGGAGAACGGAATAGGATTGATAATCGAATCGGGAGCGTTGACATACGAAGTGCCGGCAGATGCATTGGCAGCTATCCTGGCAGATGCACCGGAAGGCAGTTATATAGAATTTATCTCCTCAGAGGTAGACAATGCGGAAGCCGAAGAATTGATTGGAGACGAATCAGCCAACGTGGCGAGGGTTATAGAGTTACAATTAGTGCTGAGAGGCAGCAACGGTGAGCCTATCGAGGAGGGAATAGGCAAATTTGGTTCCAAAATCAAAATCGCTATTGAAATCGAAGCAGAAGACGGAAACCCGGATCTGTTGGCGGTATTCTACATAGACGAAGAAACAGGGGAATTAAAATTTGTCGGCGGCAAGGTCAAAGATAACAAGATTAACATGGCAACGGATCATTACAGCAAATTTGCGGTAATAGAATATGACAAGAGCTTCAGTGATATAGAAAAACATTGGTCAAGGGATTATGTAAAATCCATGGTAGCTAAACACGTGATAGACGGATTCGAAGACAATACATACAAGCCGGAGGACAAGCTGACCAGAGCTCAATTTGCAAAACTCCTCGTAGAGGTCCTGGAACTGGACAAAATCGCATACAAAGGAGAATTTAAAGATGTGCTCGATGTCCACTGGGCAAAGGATTACATTGCAACGGCAAAACAACAGGGGATTATTGCCGGATATGAAGACGGCACGTTCATGCCGGAGCAAACCATCAACAGAGTGGAGATGGGCGCAATGATTACAAATGCATTAAAACTGAACAAAGATTCAGATTCGAAAATCCTTGAGAAGTTTAAAGATGCACAGGATATTCCCGCTTGGGCGGCAGAATATGTGGTGCCCGTAGTGGCAGAAGGGCTTTTGGTAGGCAGTGACGGAACATTAAACCCCTTAGGATATGTGACAAGGGCGGAAGCAGCCACCATTATCTACAGAGTTTATAACAGATAATTTTTAAATATTTACAAATATATTATAGATGGGTGGCCCCTGAGCAGGGTTGTCCATCTATAACTCATTATATACTGTTTTGTCGATTGATGTCGAGATGTGCAATATTTGGTTGAAATTTCAGGCAACGTGTTGAACGATTGCCGATAAAAAAGAAGGAAATACAGGATTTTTATAGAAATTATATAATATATATGCAGCGAATTATAGGGTTTCTTGTC
>CAYOGD010000050.1:0-9396 GCA_964403395.1 uncultured Alkaliphilus sp. | reverse complement strand
TAACGCTTCCCCCTGTCCTGTGCCGATGACATCCTGTTCAATCAGGCAGATATCACCCTCGCATTCCTTATTCACCCTTTTATCGGGGTGTATCACCGTGTTTTCCATCACTATGGCCTTGTCCAACACTACCCCGGTTTTGATAACAGCATTGCTGAACACTATACTGTTATTGATTGCCGCACCTTCCTCTATGGTGGCACCGGAAAAAACTACACTGTTGATTACTTCTCCCTTGATTATACATCCGTCATTTATCAAACTGTTATTTATGGTGCTGTTATTTCCGATATATTGAGGAGGCAGGTGTTTTGTCCTCGTATATATTCTCCAGTCTTTATCATATAAATTAAGGCCGCTGTCTTTGTTCAGCAGGTCCATATTTGCTTCCCAATAACTGTGTATGGTACCGACATCTTTCCAGTAACCTTTAAATATCCAAGCATACATTTCATTTCCTTCACTCAACATCAGAGGCAACACATTTTTGCCGAAATCATGTTCCGATCTTCTGTTTGCATTATCTTTTTCCAGATAATACTTGAGTACATCCCAGTTAAATATATATATCCCCATGGAGGCCATGTTGTTCTTAGGCTTTTCCGGTTTTTCATCAAATTCCACTATTTTATTGTCTGAATCTACATTTAAGATACCGAACTTATAGGCCTCATCCCAAGGCACCTCAATGGAGGCTATTGTAACATCCGCCTGCTTTTCCATATGATATTTTAATAATTTTTTATAATCCATCTTGTATATATGATCTGCAGATAAAACAAGGACATATTTTGCATTTAAATTGTCTATATACTCTATATTCTGATATATAGCATTTGCGGTACCCGTGTACCAATCTCCCTTAGATCCACGCATAAAGGGAGGCAATATTCTTAGACCGCCTGTAACCCTATCAAAATCCCAACATTCTCCTATCCCAATGTGAGCATTTAGCTCAAAAGGCTTGTACTGTGTAAGTATGCCGATATTGTTGATACCGGAATTAGTAGCATTGCTCAATGTAAAGTCTATAATCCTATATTTCCCCCCGAAACACACCGCAGGTTTGGCTATCTCCCGTGTCAACAATTTCAATCTGGATCCCTGCCCTCCGGCTAAAAGCATGGCCACTACATCATTGCCTTTTATCATCATAATTCACCCCTTTTCCGAAAACATCGAAAAGTTACATCCTCACCCTTTTAAACAAAATACAATAAGCTATAAAAATTCTCCCAACATGATATATTTTTGTTACTGCTATGAATATTAATAACAAGTTTATTCAGATCCCCCAAGGGAATCGCATATGCTGTCCCTCTCGGGATAACAAAACCAAGGTGTCATTCTGAACGAAGTGAAGAATCTCGCTTTGTTTTTTGTTATCGACATCGCCTGCCCGATTATTTTCTTTTTAATATGATCCCGCCCAATGGCGGCAAGTCCGGCCTTATTGAATACTCCCTACCGTGCATGGGTTCTTCCTTGGATTTATAATGCCTTCTCCTTGGAAGATTACCGCCGTATTTGGCTTGGTCCGTATTTAATATCATCCTATAGGTATCTAAGTGATCCACACCGATGGGATATTTCTTTCTCTCAATAGGTGTGAAATTAAAGACGGCTATTATCTTTTCCCCCGAATTGTTTATTCTCTCAAAGGCTATGATACTCTCTTGATGATTGGTATGTTCTATCCATTCAAATCCGTCGTAGGTATCGTCCAACTCGTACAAACAAGTCTCTTCCCCATAAAATTTGTTTAAATCCTTCACAAACCTCTTTAATTTATTATGTTTTTCATAATCTAAAAGATGCCAGTCTAATTCTTTTTTTTCATCCCATTCTATAAACTGTCCGAATTCCCCGCCCATAAATATGAGTTTTTTACCCGGATAAGCATACATATACAGGTATAAAAGCCTGAGACCTGCAAATTTCTCATCATAAGAACCGGGCATCTTATTCAGCAAGCTTTTCTTTCCATGCACTACTTCATCATGGCTCAAGGCCAATATATATTTTTCGGAAAAACAGTACATGATTCCAAATGTCAAGGCCTTCTGATTATCTTTTCTGAAAAGAGGATCCATTTCCATATACTTCAAAGTGTCATTCATCCAACCCATATTCCATTTGTATTTAAATCCCAGACCCCCGTCTTTTACGGGTGATGTAACTGCCGGCCAGCTGGTGCTGTCCTCCGCTATGGTCTTAGTATAAGGAAAATATTGTGATAACACCCCATTCAATTTTTTCAGGAACTCTATGGCCTGAATATTTTCATAACCCCCGCACTCATTTTTGATATCTTTTCCTGCATGATTCAGATAGAGCATATAGGCAATCGCGTCTATTCTAAGTCCATCTATATGATAATAATCATGCCAATATACCGCATTCGAAATTAAAAAACTTATCACTTCCGGTTTGCTATAATCGAAATTCAATGTCCCCCAGACATTGTTTTCCGCTAAAGCCCTGTTGGAGGATTCAAAGCACTCTGTCCCGTCAAATCTGATCAGGCCGTGATCATCCTTGCAAAAATGAAAGGGAACCCAATCCAATATCACTCCGATTCCATTTTTATGAAATTGATTTATCAGATACATAAATTCCTTAGGTGTTCCGAACCTGCTGGTCGGCACAAAATATCCGGTCTGTTGATATCCCCAGGAACCATCGTAAGGATGTTCCATGATAGGCATAATCTCGACATGGGTAAATCCCATGGTTTTTACATACCTGACCAATTCTTTAGCCAAATCCGTATATGAGTATACCGAATCATCATGTTTTCTTCTCCAAGAAGACAGATTCACCTCGTATATGGACATGGGTTTGTTGAGATTAGAAATTTCTTCCCTAGATTTAAGCCATGACTCGTCCTCCCATTCAAAACCTTTTAAATCATAATACTTAGATGCTGTTTTGGGTCTCGTTTCCGCATGAAATGCATAAGGGTCCGCTTTGATTCTGACCTCCCCGTTATGGGAGATTATCCTGTACTTATATGAGTCAAATTGTTTTACATTATGTACACAAATATTCCACAGCCCCGATTCTCCTGCCCTTTTGAGAGGTAGGTCGGTCTCGTGCCAGTTATTAAAATCCCCTATAAGATATACTTCTTTAGCCCTGGGTGCCCACACTATGAAGCGCACCGCTTCTTTATCATCTATATCGATAGGATGAGCCCCCAGAAATTCATAGCTCTTATAGGATGTCCCCTCATGAAATAAATAAGAATCTTTTTCTCCATTTTCCCAATAGAAATGCTCGCATTTCATAATAAAGCCCCCTTACATAATATGTATACCCAAGTTGTATCTATTTAAAATAAAAATAAACGAAAAATTTTAAAAGACGAGGGAACAAAATATTCTGAAATTGTCAGAAAATCCCGCACCATGTTGTTCTATGATATCTGAGCAGCAGCAAAGAATTTCGCCTCAAATCCTTCATAGGTCGGGCTCATACTGCAAATCTTAAGATGACAGATCATGTCATTATGAGCAATAAAAATAAGAGCAGACACATGTTTGGCCTGCCCCGGAATCTTAATCTAATATGTTTTTTCTATATATCATATCCCTTTAATATACTTTCTCTATATCCCATATCTCCCTTGCATATTGTTCTATAGTCCTGTCGGAGCTGAACTTCCCGGCATTGGCCAGATTTCTCCAGCATTTTTTAGCCCACCCTATTCTGTCCTTAAAAGCATCGTTTATATTTTGCTGCGCATTCCTATAACTTTCAAAATCCTTCATCACAAAATAGACATCGGGCCTGCGCCAATCCGTTCCATCCAGAAGGGATTTATAAATTTCCATATACATGCATGCGGAAACACCGACAAATGTTCCGTCTATCAGAGTATCCACCACTCTTTTCAAACCGCTTACGGTCTCATATTCCTGCCTGGGATTATAATTCTGTGTGATCTCTTCGATGTCTTCAGTCCTCAGCCCGAATATAAAATTATTTTGCTCTCCCGCTTCCTTCACCATCTCTATATTTGCCCCGTCATAAGTCCCTAGAGTGGGGGTACCGTTCAGCATAAACTTCATATTGCCCGTACCGGATGCCTCTTTCCCTGCGGTTGAAATTTGCTCGGAGACATCTGCCGCAGAAAAAAGTCTCTCGGCATAGGATACATTATAATTTTCTACAAATACCACTTTGATTTTTTCGGAAATTTCCGAATCATTATTTATCAGTTGTTTTATATCATTTATATATTTTATAATTCCTTTTGCTATTACATATCCCGGCGCGGCCTTTGCCCCGAATATAAACGTTCTCGGTACTATATCCAAATCCGGGTTTTCCTTGAGCTTAAAATAGAGGTCTAATATATGAAAAGCATTTAACAATTGCCTCTTATACTCATGGAGCCTTTTGATCTGAATATCAAATATTGAATTCGGGTCTATCTCTATTTTTTCTTTTTTGAATATATAATCCGCTAACTGTTTCTTTTTTGTGTATTTAATTTCTAAAAACCTGTTCAACACACTCTCATCATCTATAAATCTCTCTAAATTTTTCAGCTGCCCTAAATCCGTTATCCAACCCTCGGAACCTAACAGTTCCGTAATAAAACCCGACAATTCCGGATTAGATTTCAACAGCCACCTTCTCTGGCTTATGCCGTTGGTTTTGTTGTTGAATTTCTGCGGGCTTAACTTGTACCAGTTATTTAATTCCTTATATTTTAAAATATCGCTGTGCAGCTGTGATACTCCATTTATGGATTTTGAACCGTAAATAGCGAGCCATGCCATTTTAATATGATCGTGGCTGATGATCCTATAATAATCCAATTCGCATCCCTTAAACCCCTTAGCCTTCAGCTCTTCTACAAATTGAAAATTGATCTTCTCTATAATCCTGTATACGGAAGGTATCAGAGTCTTATAAAATCCTATGAACCACTGCTCCAGGGCCTCCGCCAATAGAGTGTGATTTGTATATGCAAACACATCGGTGACTATATCCCACGCCTCATCCCAATTGACATTCTGTATCTCCGTCAAGATCCGCATCAATTCCGGTATAGCTACGGCAGGGTGTGTATCGTTTAACTGGATTGCGTGGAGTTGTGCGAAATTATCAAAATTGTCATATTTTGCCCTGTGCCTCCTCACTAAATCCTGCAGAGAGGCGGAAACAAAGAAATACTGCTGTTTTAATCTGAGTTTTTTGCCCTCCTCATATTCATCATTGGGATAGAGCACCTTTGTTATATTCTCCGCATCATTTTTTTCCTTGACAGATAGATCATAATTCTGATCATTGAACTCTCTGAAATTAAACTTCTCGAAAGACTCCGATTTCCATAACCTCAGGGTATTTATTGTGTTTTCCCCATACCCGATAATGGGCGTATCATATGGAACCGCTAAGATGTCTCCATCCGCAAAACTCACCCTGACACTTTCAGACTGTTTCCTTATGGACCACGGGTCCGGATATTCCAACCAGTCGTCTCCCACTTCTATCTGAAAACCGTCCTTAAATAATTGTTTAAAGAGCCCGAACTCGTACCTGATTCCATACCCTGTCAGCGGGTAATCCAGCGTAGCGGCAGAATCTAAAAAACAAGCCCCTAACCTGCCTAATCCGCCATTGCCTAAACCCGCATCTTCCTCCTGTTCCTCCATGGAACTGTAACAAATACCCATATCCTTTAAAATAGACTCTATTTCGGGTTTGCATTTCATGTTTATTAAATTATTGGTAAGCGATCTGCCCATCAGATATTCCGCAGAAAAATAATATGCCCTCTTTTTTCCCTCGAATTTTTTCTCGGAATCGATCCATTTAGGAATGATATCTTCCATAACGGACTTCGATAGGATTATATACTTTTCTTTATCGTTGCAATCTGCCAGGCTCTTTCCAAAAGTCGACAATGAAATTCTTTCCATAGTGCCGGCTATATTTTTCAAGTCAACACCTCCTATATGTGTCGGTCAATTCCCCTATTTTTTTTGCCAGTTCATCCGTCAAATCGGATTTGTTCAGCCTCCAGGCCCAGTTTCCGTCGGCGCTGGAGGGTTTGTTCATTCTGGCACTGTCGTCCAAACCTAAAAAATCCTGCATGGGTGCAATCGCCAGACGGGCTACGGAGCTCCAAGCCCCCCTGATAAAACCCCAATTGAAACCTTCTTCTCTGCTCAATCTTAAATATTTTTTTGCAAAATCAAAATCCTCCGGCGGCATATCTTTTATTGAACCTAAGACAGTAGAATTGTCATGGGTGCCTGTATAAACGACACAATTTTTATCATAATTATGGGGCAGGTAAAGGCTATCCCCTCCGGAATCAAAAGCATATTGGAGGACCTTCATGCTGGGAAACCCGGTTTCCTTTATGAGTTTTTCTACCTCCTTAGTTATATATCCTAAATCCTCCGCTATGATATCCAGATCCCCAAGTTTCTCTTTTATTTTGTTGAACAATTTCATCCCGGGGCCTTTCACCCAGCTCCCCCTGGCCGCATCCTTTGACCCGTACTTTATCTCGCAATAGGATTCAAATCCTCTAAAATGATCTATCCTCAAGACATCATAGAGTTCAAAGGACATTTCTATCCTCTGTATCCACCAGTCATACCCCTGTTCCTCCATGACATTCCAATCATATACAGGATTCCCCCAAATCTGGCCCTCACATGAGCATATATCCGGCGGAACACCGGCAACCGCAACAGGGCAGAAATATTCGTCCAATTTAAACAGATGCGGATTTGCCCAGACATCTGAGCTGTCTTCCGAAACATACATCGACAGATCCCCTATGATTTTTATACCCCTCTTATTTGCATAATACTTTAAAATTCTCCACTGATTAAAAAAGAAATATTGCGTAAATACCCAAAAATAAATTTCATCTCTGCTGAACCGTTCGAAATCGGAAACCACATTGGAATTCGAATCCCTATATTGTTCAACCCATTTTAACCATGAGTCCCCGACATGGGGGGACAGCCCCTCTGTGTTCTTGATGCTCATGAAAAGTGCGAAATCTCTGAGCCAACTATAATTTTTCTTATAGAACCGTTCTAATTCATCCCATACATCTTCTTTAGCCGCCTTATATGCTATTCGCAGAAGTTTCATTTTGTTCTTATATAATAATTCATAATCGACTCTGCCGGGATCCTCGCCTAAGTCAAATCCCTGTACCTGATCTCGGGTCAAGTAACCCAACTGTATCAATTCATCCAAATCTATAAAATACGGATTACCCGCAAATGCGGAAAAGCATTGGTATGGTGAATCCCCGAATCCGGTTACCCCTAAGGGCAGTATCTGCCAATATGTCTGTTTCGCTCTTACCAAAAAATCGATAAAATTATGTGCTTCTCCCCCCAGGTCACCTATTCCGTAATCACCCGGTAAAGAAGATATGTGCAGCAATATGCCGCTGGATCTTTTTTTCATTGTTCACCTCCTAAAAACTATTATGATTGTGTCTGTGGTTCAATGTTTTCGTGTTTTAAATATTTATATATTACACGCTCATTACGGTTTGAAATTTTGATAGCTCTGATAGTCTTTTCCAAGCAAAAAACTGAAAATTCACGAACTCGCTTCGCTCCCCTAAAGGGACTAGGCAAAGCCGTCGCAAACAGCGTGCAATTTTCTAGTTTTTTCACTTTCCCGGCTGTTTGCCGGACAGGCCAAAGACTAAGAGCCATGGCAAAATTTCAAAAGTAATTCGCTTAGTAATATATTAAATATTTAAAGAGCCAAAAAGACCACTTTACCTGTCTCAATGATTTTTTCGTGTATTTCTATAAATGTTTACCAAGAAGCTTGAACATATTTTTCTTGTACGCCTCTACTCCGGGTTGATTGAAAGGATTGACCCCCAGCAGATACCCGCTCATACCGCAGGCCTTTTCGAAAAAATACACCAGATATCCGAAATAGTAGGGTGATACTTCCGGGATGTTGATGATCAGATTGGGCACACCGCCGTCTACATGGGCGGTAACGGTTCCTCTCATGGCACTTTTATTTACAAAATCCAGGGTTTTCCCGCTGATATAGTTCAATCCGTCCAAGTCGGCTTCATCCTTCGGTATCAGAATTTTTTCCTTGGATTTCTCTACATTTAATATCGTCTCAAATATATCTCTCCTGCCGTCCTGTATATATTGGCCCATGGAATGTAGATCCGTAGTAAAATTTAGAGATGTGGGGAGTATGCCTTTTTTGCCCTTGCCCTCGGACTCTCCGAAGAGCTGTTTGAACCATTCGCCAAAATAAAATAGATTAGGTTCATAATTTACAATAATTTCGGTGGTCTTTCCCATGGAATATAATATATTCCTGATTGCGGCGTATTGATAGGAAGGATTATTGTCGATACTGTCATCCGATAGGTGCTCCGCCGCTGTCTTAGCACCCCCCATGATTTCCCCTATATCTATTCCTGCCACAGCTATGGGGAGCAATCCGACAGGGGTCAGCACGGAATATCTCCCGCCGATATTATCCGGCACCACGAATGTCTCATATCCCTCTTTATCCGCCAGTTTTTTTAATGCACCGCTTTTTTTATCAGTTGTTGCATATATCCTCCTGCTTGCTTCTTTCTTGCCGTATTTTTCCTCCATATACTCCCTGAATATTCTGAATGCAAGCGCCGTCTCCGTGGTCGTTCCCGATTTCGATATGACATTTATGCAGATGTCCCGGCCCTGAATAATATCAAATAATTCCTTTAGATAGGCAGAGCTAATATTATGGCCCGCAAAATATATTTTGGGGCCGCTTCGCTTTTCCTCCGGCAGTTCGTTATAAAAATTATGACTGAGCATCTCTATGGCAGCCCTTGCACCAAGGTAAGAGCCCCCTATGCCCAATACTATAAAAACATCACAACTGCTTCTTATCTCCTCCGCAACGGACTTGATCTTTTCAAATTCCTCCATGCTATATGTATTGGGCAAATCCACCCAGCCGGAAAATTCACTGCCTTCTCCGGTTCCGTCATGAAGCATATCATGACATGAACTCACCCTCTCCTGCAGAGCAATTATTTTTTGCTCATCTATAAAATTGAGCGATTTCGAATAATCGAAAGTTACTCTATCCATACCCTACCCTGCCTCCTTGAACACTTATTTATGAACACTTATATATGATCACTTATTATGATCACTTATTTAACTGCGGTCCCCCTAACATCCTTTTGCCTGATATTTCATCTTTACACTATATCATACCCAACTATGTTAGGTTTAAAGTTTAAATTAAAAAAGACCATGGGGTCAGGTACAGTGGTCTTTTTGAAAAACCATGGGGTCAGGTTCAGAAAAACCATGGGGTCAGGTACAGTGGTCTTTTTTTCGAATGTTCTATTCCATTTCCACA
>CAYOGD010000049.1:0-9441 GCA_964403395.1 uncultured Alkaliphilus sp. | reverse complement strand
GAATATTTTATCGATAGGTATTCGGTAATATTTTTATCGGGGCTTGGGGGTTTAATATTTTCTTTATTCCTCTGAACATTTCTCAAGATCCCATTTATAAATCCGGTTGTCTTCCTACAGTATTTTTTCGATAGATCCACAGTCTCATTTACGGCCGCAAAATCAGGTATTTTTTCTAAAAAAAATAATTGATATATCCCCAGCCTCAACAAATTCAACGTATAGGAATTCATTTTTTTTATTTTAACAGTTGAAAATTGTTCTATTATATAATCTATATAGATCTGATTTTCCAAAACACCGTAAACGAGTTCCGTAATCAGATTTTTATCTAGGCGGTTATAAGATTTATTTCTCAACTCCCTGTTTATTGCTATATTTGAAAAAGCACCTTTTTCGTTTATCTCATATAAAATTGACAATGCTCCTTCTCTTGGGTTCATCCATCTTCTCCTCCCGGTTATCATATATTAAAATTATTTGCCGTACTACAATTATAAGACATAATATTACAGGGTTGCCACGATAAAAAATAAAAAGGCGTATGGTCTACGCCTTTAGTCCCTTCTCCGGCCCCTTATCAAAAGCAATCGGATCAATTGTGATATTGCTGTGGCCATAGCTGCTACATAAGTGAGCGCTGCCGCATTCAACACTTTTTTAGAATGTTTATATTCATCTTCTACGATGAACCCGCCTTCGCCTAACAGCCTTATTGCCCTGCTGCTCGCATTGAACTCTACAGGAAGTGTGACAACTTGAAATAATACTGCGGCAGAAAATAACAATATTCCTAAATCCAACAGGGACGACATTGACATTATGAGGCCAAGGAAAATAAAAATCCAAGCCGCCCTTGAACCGAAATTGGCTACCGGGAAAATAATATTTCTAAAACTGAGCGGAATATAACCCCTTGCGTGCTGAATCGCATGGCCGGTCTCATGTGCGGCAACACTGACAGATGCTATGGAATGCCCATGATATACATCATTAGATAAACGAACTACTCTCTTTCTTGGGTCATAATGATCACCAAGTTGGCCCCTGACTAACTCAACCGGCACATCTTTCATTCCGTTATTATCTAATATATACCTGGCAACCTGGTAACCTGTATATCCTTTTTTGCTGCCCACTCTTAAATATCTTGCGAAGGTTGACCTGACCTTTGCCTGAGCATACATAGCGAGTATAATGGATGGAATCAATAGAATCATGGTCGAATCAAAATACCCAAACCTATATGGCATATTATCACTCCTCATATAAAAAATGTTTTATTGCAGTTCTGACCTCATCGATATCAACCGATGTATTTACACATGGCCCTTCAGGGCGTATGTTTGTTATAGCAATGGCCGGCAGGTCTCCTATATCATTCAGCCCGCTTATTAAATCCCTTTCACAAGCTATACCTATGACAGCCTTAGGCTTTAAGTCCTTAACTATCTTTTGCGCTAAGGTACCCCCTGTTGCTACTCTAACATTTACCCCGAATTCTTCCTTTAGCTTGATCAGATCACCTATTTTACATTTACCGCAGCGTTTACAATTTTCAATGTTCGTAGTAATTCTATGGGGACAGGATGTCTTCTGAATACAATGCGGAATCAAAATTAATATATCATTGCCCTTTATATTATACCTATCGATGAATATCAGTTTATTATTTAATTCTATAAAAATTTTTCTTATAAAATCTTTATCATACCCTAATAATTTATTTAAAAAAAGCAATCCCGGGTATGCTATTTTGAGGGACAACCTTAATAAACCTCTAGAAATTTTAGGTACCGGGTATTCATACCGTAAAAGCATGATATTGAAAATGATTCCTAACAACAAAATTCCTACACCGAACAGAACTGTAATCATGATAACAAATATTGTTCTGAAAAGATATTGATTCTGTCCATCTGCAATTGTCATCAAACAGATGATAGAGATCACTATTAAACTGAACATAAATAATAGAGGAAAGATAAATTTTTTGTAAACACTGTCTGCATTCGATGTGTTTTTAGTTTTCATGTTACCCACCTAGTATTTTACCTATTTCAATATTATTCCCTATCAAATATTGATTTACACTCAACCTTTTTCTGCCACTGAACTGCAGCTCTTCTATGGACAATATATTTTTTCCCGTAGCAACAAAAATACAATCTTTTTTTACTTCTAAAATTTTTCCGGGTTCATGGCCCCTGCTGCTGTGAACTACGTTGCTCTTCCATATTTTCATAATCCTTCCGCTGTAGGTAGTATAAGATGTAGGCCACGGGATAGTCCCTCTGATTAAATTTTTGATCTCTTCAGCAGGTTTTTCCCAATCTATCTTGCCAAATCCTTTGGTAAGCATCGGCGCATATGATGTTTCACTGTGTTCCTGCGGTATGGGCCGTATCTCATCAGCCTCTATCAACTCTATCGTTTTACACAAAACTCCGGCACCAAGTTCCATCAAACGATCATGAAGTTCCCCTGCCGTCTCATCTTTGCCTATCTCAATTTCTTTTTTTAATAGAATATCCCCTGTATCTATCCCTGTATCCATATATATTGTAGTGATGCCTGCGTTTTTTTCCCCATTGATAATGGCCCAATTGATGGGTGCAGCCCCTCGATACTTCGGCAGCAAAGAAGCATGAACATTTATGCAACCATATTTCGGAATTTGCAAAATTTCCCTGGGTAAAATTTGTCCAAAGGCTACGACTACAATCATATCCGGACTCAATCCCTCTATGTTTTTAAAAACTTCCGCATCTTTTAACGTATTTGGTTGAAATACAGGAATATTATACTTTAATGCTTCCTTCTTTACAGGTGTTATATCAATCTTCCGCCCCCTACCCCTCGGCCTGTCCGGTTGGGTAAAAACTCCTGTTACATCATGTTTACTATTCAGTAAAGCTTCCAAGGAAGGCACAGCAAATTGTGGGGTTCCCATATAGACTATCTTCACAAAATCACCACTATTCTTTTTCAATCACATCTTCGTCCTTTTTTACTTTATCTATAAACAATATCCCATTTAAATGGTCTACTTCATGACAAAATGCTCTGGCTAAAAGTTCTTTCCCTTCAAGAACAATCTCTTCACCTTCACGATTTAAACCTTTTATTTTAACTATATTCGGCCTTATGACCTCCCCGGTAATTCCGGGCAAACTTAGACAGCCTTCTTCGTCACATTGACTGCCTTCCTCGGACACTATCTCCGGGTTTATTAATTCGATTAAGCCCTCCCCTACGTCTATAATTATTACTCTCCTTAGAACCCCGACCTGCGGTGCCGCTAAGCCCGCACCATCGGCATCATACATTGTTTCCTTCATATCATCCAATAAAGTAATAATTCTATCATCAATTTTATCAACCACTCTTGAAACTTTTCTTAATATGGGGTCACCTTCTTCACGGATAATTCTGGTTGCCATAACTGTTTTCCTCCTAAATTAAACAATAGTACATGGATTTATATCGATGTTACATAATATATCCTTCGGAACATATTTGCCCCTATTATCTATCAATAAATATTTTATGACCTTTTTTAACAGTCCAAAAGGCACGTCAACATCTTTTAATAAAAGTTGATACCTGTAACTGTCTTTTACTTTGCTCACTATATTTGGATTAGGCCCTAAAATAATATTATCAAATTTTTTATATCCCTGCGAGTTTAAAATATATTTTATATGGTTTGTTATTGAATTGGCTGTATCCCTTACACTTTTTCCATCTTTACCTGCAAACCCTATTAAAATTAAATTCGAAAAAGGAGGATAATGAAACTCCCTTCTGATGACCAATTCATTTTCAACAAATTTTTTATAATCATGGTTTTTTGAAAATACAATACTATAATGGTTTGGATCATAAGTCTGTAAAATTACCCGGCCTTCGTCCGAACCCCTTCCGGATCTGCCGGCTACCTGAGTGATCAGCTGAAAAGTTCGCTCCGCTGCCCTAAAATCCGGCAAATTTAAAATCTGGTCCGCCGAAATAATACCCACAAGAGTAACGTTGGGAAAATCTAAACCCTTGGAAATCATCTGCGTACCTATAAGAACATCTATTTTTTGTTTTCTAAAGTCCTCAAGGATCTTTTCATGTGAACCCTTTCGGCTCGTTGTATCCATATCCATCCGTTTTGTCCTTGCCCCCGGAAAATAAAATTTAACCAAGTCTTCAACTTTTTGGGTCCCAACCCCTAAGCGTTCTATACTGCTTTTATTACAATTAGGGCATATTGCAGGCACCTTTCCGGTTTTGCCGCAATAATGGCATTTAAGCATCACATCGGCTTTATGAAAGGTCATAGCTATATCACAATGACTGCACTTTTCAACATAACCACAGGATTTACATGATACGAAACTTGAATATCCCCTTCGGTTCAAAAATAAAATGATCTGTTTTTCATTTTTTAGATTTTTATCTATGGCATCTATCAATTCATAACTGAATATCCCCCTATTTCCCATTTCTAATTGTTCCGCCATGTTGACTATCTCCACTTCAGGTAAACCTGTGTTTAGGGCCCTTTTTGTCAAATTGATCAATTCCGGCTCCCCATTTAAGGCCCTATGATAATTTTCTATAGACGGTGTGGCGGAACCCAACACCAGTACAGCACCTTCCAATTGTCTGCGATAATCAGCAATATCGACGGCATGATACCGCGGTGGCTGTTCGGATTTATATGTGTATTCGTGTTCCTCATCTACAATAATTATTCCAAGGTTTTTAAGCGGTGCAAAAATAGCGGACCTGGCCCCTATTACAATATCAACTTCATCATTTGCAATCCTTCGCCATTCATCGTATCTCTCCCCGCCCGATAGACGGCTATGAAATACAGCTATTCGTTCTCCAAACCTGCCCATAAACCTGGCAACGGTTTGAGGTGTTAGAGAGATTTCAGGTACAAGAACAATTCCCTGTTTACTCTTTTTTATCACTTTTTCTATGAGTTGTAAATAAATTTCAGTTTTACCGCTGCCCGTAATACCGTGTATCAGGTAGCTGCTATTTATATTGTTTTTTATACAATCACTTATCTTATCTATGGCTACTTGCTGCTCCTCATTAGGAAGAAGCCTGGGAAAAACCGCAAAATTTTTACCCGCAAGGGGGTCTCTTTTAACCTCTATATCAATAAATTTTATATACCCTTTTTCTCGTAAAGTATTCAGAGTGTTCCTCCCGGTATCGGCTATATTTAACAATTTCCTTACACTGCATTTACCGTATTGCTTTAATATTTCCAGACAGAGTTTTTGTTTTCTTGCATTCTTTAATGAATTTATAACCTCATTCCAATTTTCATCCTCTACAATCATATGTGCGTACCGCTCTGTCTTTATATTTACCTCACTATCAAATTCATATTTTATATCAATCATATTCTTTTCGAGGAGAGTTTTAATAGCATCATTGATATCTTTATAATCTACATGTTGAATCAATAGATCTAAATATATTTTTCCTCCCATTTCCTCCAATACGGTGAGCACATCACGCAATTTTTGTTGGCCGACCGGAACTGATTCCTTCCATTCGGTGTCTGATAATATAATTAACTTTCTTTCTTTTTTTATCATACCTTTAGGTATCAAACAATGTATGGCTTCTATGTATTTACACAAATATCGATTCTTCATCCAAATTATGAGCCTCAATTGGTTTTCCGATAAAATGGGTTTATCGTCTATAATTGCCAACACATTTTTTAATTTTATATTCTCATTTGATGGCTCATCCATATCATTGAAAACATATGCTTCGAGCCTCCGATTTCCTCTCCCAAATGGAACGATCACCCGCATACCTAAAGCTATTTTATTGCATAAATGGGCAGGAACTTTATAGTCAAACAGTTTATCCGTCCTGTAACTGTTGTTGTTTACCACGACCTGCACTATTTTACCTCCGTGCGTCAATTTTTCACCCCTTTTTGATAACCCTAACTTCTCACCTCTAACATCTGTTTTGCCTTGTCTAAAATACGATGTGCAATATCTATCTTGCTTGATTTTCCTATTTTCTCTATTTTACCATCCATATCCATTATTGTGACAATATTTGTGTCCGTTCCAAATCCTGCACCTTCTTCTGTAATATCATTTGCTACTATAAAGTCCAATTTTTTTTCTAAAATTTTATCTTTCGCATTTTTGATAACATTATTGCTTTCCGCTGCAAATCCAATCAGCATTCTATCTTCTTTTATCTTTCCGAGTTCATATAAAATATCAGGATTTCTAACCAGAGTTAAATTCAGATTCCCTCTATCTTTCTTTATTTTATGTTCCGATACGGCCTCGGGCCTATAATCCGAAACGGCAGCAGACTTGATGATAATGTTTTGTCCTTTGAAATTATCCATCACTGCATCGTACATTTCCAGGGCGGTATCTATTTTAATCAACTTAACCCCCGGTGGTGTACGAAGAGCAGTAGGCCCACTTATCAAGATAACTTCCGCCCCCCTTGCGGATGCAGCCTCCGCAATGGAATAGCCCATTTTACCAGTTGAATAATTACTGATAAACCGAACCGGATCAATGGCCTCCCTTGTCGGCCCCGCTGTCACTAAAATTTTTTTGCCCTTTAAATCACTGTCTGTTTTTACTATACTTACTATAACCCCTATAATCTCATTTATATCAGCCAATCTACCTATACCGGTATCCCCGCATGCCAAACGCCCGGACCCCGGTTCTATAAATCGATATCCAGATGAAATTAATTTTTCTATATTCTGTTGCACTATTTTATTTTCATACATCTTTACATTCATAGCAGGTGCAAAAACAACTTTTGCAGTGGAAGCCATAATTGTGGTGGATAGCATATCATCCGCAATACCGTTAGCAACTTTGCCGATAATATTGGCGGTTGCAGGAGCCACGAGTAAAACATGGGCTTTTTGTGCCAATGAAATATGCTCAATATTCCAATATCTAGGTGTATTAAAAATATCTGTAATTACCGCATTCTGGCTCAAGGCTTGAAATGTATTAGGATTTATCAATTCAGTCGCAGATTTAGTCATGATAACATCTACATTTGCATTGATCTTTTTTAAACCGCTAACAATATCACATGCCTTGTATGCTGCGATTCCTCCCGTCACACCGAGCAAGATGTTTATATCCTTTAACAAATTATCACCCTCTTATTCTGATTCTTCCTCTTTTTTATAAGATATCTTCTCCTCAAATATCTCTTGAGTAGCAATTGATACCGGTTTTTTAGAACAGGATTCGGTTTTTAATTTGCCCTCGTCTATTATTTGCCTTGCCCTCTTTGCCGTAACTACAACCAAGGTATACCTACTGTCTACCTTTTCTAATAATTCATTGATCGATGGATATAGCATTTTATCATCCCCTATTAAAATCTTGATAGTATCTCTTCATAATTTCTTACAACCCTACATTTTTCCGCCCTCACAATAGCTTCGATATCATAAACTGCCCCGGATATGCTGTCATTGATGATAGCATAATCATATTTCATTACCTGCTTGATTTCAGAAATAGCTGCATCATAGCGTTTTTCAATATCGGGCAGGCTTTCTGTTCCCCTGTTTACAATCCTGTTTTTCAATTCCTTCAATGAGGGAGGTAAAATGAAGATAAATACCGCATCCTCAAATTTTTTTTTGATCTGCAAAGCCCCCACAATATCTAGCTCTAATAAGATATCATTACCATTATGCAAATTGTCCATAACATACTGTTTAGGTGTACCATAGTAATTATCATATACAACAGCGTATTCTAAAAACTCATGTTCTGACATCATATGCTGAAATCTTTCTTCGGTAATAAAATAATAATTGACACCGTCTTTCTCCCCGGCTCTAGGTTTCCGAGTGGTGGCTGACGTAGAAATTTTTATTTGGGGATTGTTTTTAAGTAATTCTCTACAAACGGTTCCCTTTCCCGCACCGGATGGCCCTGATACAACAATCAGCAAACCCTTACTAACCATATCCCTCTCCTCTTCCTGTTTTATATTATCTGCCTTAAACAGCACCTTCCACTTCTTTTGAATTATCCTTAGATTCTAGTCTATCTGCTACAGTTTCAGGTTGAACAGCGGAAAGAATAATATGGTCGCTATCGGTTACTATCACTGCCCTTGTCCTCCTGCCATAGGTAGCATCTATCAACATGGATCTGTCCCTGGCTTCTTGAATAGTTCTTTTTATAGGAGCTGACTCCGGGCTTACGATAGCTACAATTCTACTTGCAGACACTATATTGCCAAAACCTATATTGATTAATTTTATATTCACGAGCATCTCTCCTTCATTCAATATTTTGAACCTGCTCTCTCATTTTTTCAAGTTCACTTTTTATATTAATAACTAAATTTGCTATAGTTAAATCATTTGCTTTAGATCCGATTGTATTGATCTCTCTGTTCATCTCTTGGAGAAGAAAATCCAATTTTCTGCCAACAGCATCATCCTCTTCCAAAATCTTAGTAAATTGTTCTATATGACTGTGTAACCTTACTATTTCCTCCGTTATGTTGCTTTTGTCGGCAAACAATGCTACTTCTGTTGCTATACGGGTATCATCTAAATCAAATTGCTCACTTAATATTTCCTCAATCCTATCTGTTAGCTTTTTTCTATATTCTTGTACAATCATGGGACTTCTATTCTCTATCTGTATAAGAAAATCATAAGTGCTATCCAAGCGTTTTAACATGTCCGCTTTTAATTTATCCCCTTCTTTTTTTCGCATCGATACTAATTTTGCAAGGGCACCGTCTAAGGCCCCTTGTAAACATTGCCATATTTCCCCCTCGTCCTCTTCCCTTTTCTCTATCTTTACTACATCCGGAAAACTGACTATCAAGGATGTGGTAATATCGCTTCGTATCGATAGATTTTTTTCCATTTTTAATAATGAGTCTAAGTATTCCCTTGCTAAAGGCATGTCTATCTCCATCCTGACATCACTGCTGCCGATATTCTTGTAAGTGATGTAAACTTCGACACGCCCTCTCTGTAGATATGATTTTATAAGATTTCTTATATTTTCCTCTAAATAATTAAATATTTTGGGCAGCCTTATACTGATATCCATATATCTATGATTGACAGATTTCAGTTCTACCTGAAAATATTTATCATCAATCCTAAAATCTCCTTTTCCAAAGCCTGTCATACTTTTTACCATAGATTTCATCCTTCCGTTTATGTTTCCCCTTATCATTTTATATTTATATGTATATAATTACAAGTAGTTTTCAAACTATCCGGCAGATGTAATTTAATCTATACATTATTATAATTATATCCCTCGATATTATTTATATAATTTTGCATACTTTATTAAATTATGCTATTATAGTTAAAAATTAAATAGGAGATGAAATTCTAATGGCTTTAGACGGATGTGTCATAGC
>CAYOGD010000048.1:0-9507 GCA_964403395.1 uncultured Alkaliphilus sp. | reverse complement strand
AAGCTATGACATATGTGTATAAGGGCCTTAATAGGTGAATATTTTATGCTTGTATCAATACAAAACAAATCAGCCCATTTAAAAATTGAGCTCATTGTTCCGGCAAACAAGGTATATTTTATAAAAAATACTAAACGATTACATTTGCAGAACATGTTTATAACTCTCAGCAAATTGAGATAAAAAATCCGTTTAAAAATTGCGCATGTCCGAGCGTAGCGAGTTTGCGAATTTTAGGATTTTTTATTGAAATGAGCTGTAAGAGTTATACATGTACGAAACCGTAATCGTGTGTATTTTTTATTAAATGCAAAAAGTGACTGGTACAGCGAGCCCATTCATAAACATTAAAATATATTCCTTTATTTTTTGGGAATCTCCAATATAGCGCCCCTATTACCTGAGGACACCAGATACGCATAACGCGCCAAATAGCCCGTTGTGATCTCCGGCTCCCTCGGAACCCAATTTGCTCTTCTTTTTTCTAATTCCCCATCTGTCACATCTATCTCTATCGTATTTGCATCGATATCTATTTTTATCATATCCCCTTCTTCGATGAGCGCAATATTACCACCTACCGCAGCCTCAGGCGATACATGCCCTATAGACGCACCTCTTGACGCACCGCTGAACCGTCCATCCGTTATAAGTGCTACCGCACTGTCCAAACCCATACCTGCGATTGCGGAAGTCGGATTGAGCATCTCCCTCATACCCGGGCCACCCTTCGGCCCCTCATATCTGATTACCACAACATCCCCGGAAACAATTTTTCCGCCTTTAATAGCTGCAACCGCATCTTCTTCACAATCAAATACCCTTGCAGGCCCCTCATGTTTCATCATTTCCGGCAACACCGCGGAACGTTTTACAACACAGGAATCCGGTGCTAAATTTCCCTTTAATATCGCGATTCCGCCGGTTTCACTATATGGATTTTCAATAGGCCTGATAATTTCAGTATTTGTATTGATGGAACCTTCTATATTTTCAGCCACTGTTTTTCCCGTACAAGTGATAATATCCGTTTTCAAAAGATTTCTTTTATTCAATTCATTCATAACGGCATATACACCGCCTGCTTCATCCAATTCTTCTATATATGCAGGCCCTGCCGGTGCCAAATGACACAGGTTCGGTGTTTTTGCACTGATCTCATTGGCAATGTCCAGGTCTAACTTTACACCCGCCTCATAAGCGATAGCCGGCAAATGTAATATGCTGTTTGTACTGCAGCCTAACGCCATATCCACAGCCAATGCATTCATAAAAGCATCTTCTGTCATGATATCCTTCGGTTTTATATCTCTCTTCAACAATTCCATAATCTGCATACCGGCTTGCTTCGCCAATTGAATTCTTGCAGAATATACTGCCGGTATAGTTCCATTGCCTTTTAACCCCATGCCTATCGCTTCCGTCAAGCAGTTCATGCTGTTTGCCGTATACATCCCGGAACAGGAACCGCAGGTCGGGCATACCTTTCTTTCATATTCTTCTACCTCTTCCAACGTCATATTCCCCGCCGCATAAGCCCCTACCGCCTCAAACATGGAGGACAGGCTTGTCTTGTTTCTGTTTATTCTTCCTGCCAGCATGGGGCCGCCGCTGACAAATATGGTCGGAATATTGAGCCTTGCTGCCGCCATTAAAAGTCCCGGTACGTTTTTATCACAGTTCGGCACCATAACCAACGCGTCAAAACCATGTGCCATCACCATGGCCTCTGTAGAATCTGCAATTAAATCCCTTGTGGCAAGAGAATATTTCATCCCCTGATGTCCCATGGCTATGCCATCACATACCGCAATTGCCGGAAATTCCATTGGGGTTCCTCCTGCCATGGCAACCCCTAACTTTACCGCATTTACTATTTTATCTAAATTTATATGCCCCGGAACAATTTCGTTATGTGAATTGACAATACCGATTAAGGGCCTGCTGAGTTCCTCACTCGTCATCCCGAGCGCATTGAACAAAGAACGATGCGGTGCCTGCTGCATACCTTTCGTTACACAATCACTTCTCATTATACTTTCATCTCCTTCACAATTAATCTTCATATAAGTTTTGCCGGCAAAAATTTTTCATAATTATTGAAACATAATGGATACTTGAACAGACAATTTTTTACTGACCAACCTGTTATGTCAATAGATAACTAGATTCCCGGCGAAAACTAAATAACATAAAAACATTATTTTTAAAATATCAAACAAGTCTCAATCATCAATACATTATAAGTCAATTATAAGTCCATTTTATTAAGTATGTCTTTGAGTTCCCTCAATTCATCAACTGTTAATGTTGTTCCCTTTCCCATTTTTTCATGTTCCGGCGCCCAATCCCTCAAATCATATTTTGGTTCCCTATCATTCCAGCTTATTAGATTTAATTCCTTTGTCCAACCTTTTGCGGATTCTGAAAGTATGCCGACCCGCTTGATTATTTCGTATTTAATGTTTGACATTTTAATATACCCCCTATCAAAAATTTCTGAGTAAAACAATCTCATCATCACTTAAATTATACATTCTATACACTATTTCATCTAACCTTTCTTCTAAAAGACTAACATCATTAACATCATTAGAGCTATTTTTCTTTTTAATAATGTTGTTTACAATCGCAATTATTTCAGATTTTATATCATTATTTATTGTAACTGGCAAACCAAATGGCTCCAAATATTTTGTTTTAAAATAGTAATATCCTTTACTAAACGGTGTACTTGTATTTTTTATAAAATACCACATCAATTTACTATTTAAAATTCCAAGATAATATTTATAATCATCAATCTTATTTCCCTTTAATATTAAAGAATACCCTCCTGCATCTGGATAAAATTTATTTTTATCTAGCGAAAAATGTGGGTAATTTTGCAATTGCGGTGTAATAATTTTTGTTTGTTCAAATATCTTCATGTCCCTAGCCCTATGTAGACTATACCAATACTGCGGATTAGTTTTGTATTTTATTTTTTTATCAATTAAATATTCTTTAAAATTAATAATATATTTATAAGCCAAAGGATATCTAACCTTTAAAACTTCTTCTTCTATCGGTTTAGTTTTACCATCCTCAAAAATACAGTGAGGATAAAATACGTAAATATCACTTGAAAGCCTAGAATATCTTTTTATATGTTCTCCTTTCAACAAGGGTTTCATTAATTCACCCTCTATAATAACATGAGAATTAAGCGCCTTTGAATAACCATTAAACAAGTTTTTCTTGTTCATGTCTCCACTCATTATAAAGATATCATCCCCAACCGTAATTAAACCTTGATATACTCCTTGGAATGTTTTCTTTATATTAGTATCTTGAGACAAGATTTTTTCAATAATTGTAGAACCTTTGCTGCTACTAAAATCCCACCTGTCGTTTAAAAATTTGTATTCCTTTGAATTAAAATCTAAATTATGTAGATTTATACCATCTGATTCTGCATGCTCAATAAATTCATTTTCAAAATTATAAAAAAATATACCTGTATATGTTGTAGCTGTTTCAAAAATCTGTTCAACTCCAAAATATATAAATCTGTTTAGCCCGGTATTTTTCCTTAAAAATCCTCTTATACCGCTTCCATAACCAACTTTTATAAACCTATGTGGATGAATAAATGAAATTACACCCTTTAAATTAATTAATCTAAAGGATTTCTCTATAAACAATACATATAAATCAAATTTCCCTGTAGCTGAGTTAAATTCTCTCCTAAAATATTTAACTGTATTTTCCTCTATCTTTTGAACTTTAACATACGGCGGATTTCCAATAATAATATCAAACCCACCTTTTTCTTTGAAAATCCTTGCAAATTCCAGTTCCCAGATAAAGTACGGTTTTGTTTTATTCTTTAGGGATTCTTCATATTTTTCTAGGGCTTTCTTATTCCCATCTACATATAGTTTATGCTTTATTAATTCATCTCTAGCTTTATCTATATCTGCTTTAAATTCTCTCTTTCTTTCTTCATTTTCCTCGTCAAAGTATCTGTCTTGAAGTTCAAACATTCGTTTTAATAATTCTTCTGTTGGGTCTACAAATAGCCCAATTTGCATCGATTTGTCGCCCATATATTCGGAATTATTTTCTTCTACCCTATTCTTGGATTTTAACAGTATGCTTTCATCAAACAGCTTGATTCCCTCATATTCATCAATCAAACTATTTCCTACATGTATGTTCATATCCAAGTTCGGTAATGGTTGCGGCTCCGGGTTTTCATCATCAATTTCCTGCTCTATCACCACTGATAACCATAACCTTAATTTAGTTATGTCTACCGCACTAGGCTCTATATCTACCGCAAATATACAACTTTTTATGGTTTCCCATTTCATTTTATAAGGAGAGCGCCATTTCCTTATAAATTCCTCTCCATACCTTCTATCGAAGGCGCCTTCTTTATCTTTTCTAATTATATACTCTGTTATATTGTTACGTGCCCTCATTATTTCATTTAACATTCCCAGGGGAAATGCCCCTGAACCGACTGCAGGATCCGCCACCCTTACATTTTCTAAGGCATTATCTATTTCCACTATGTTATCGAAAATAGATTGTTTAATAGTAAAATCCTTACCATATCCCACATCTCTCCTATTATCTGCATCCTTAATTAATTCACCATATAATATAAATTCCTTTATATCATCATACGGAACATTAGCCTCATTGACTAGATAATTAATCAAACTCTCCTGACACATATAGTGAACAATTTCTCTCGGTGTATAAAAGGCACCCTTCGATTTTCTATCCTTAACTTCCAGAAGATTTTCAAATATCTTGCCCAGCATTTCCGGATCAATGGCAACTTCTTTTTCCAAAGGCTCATCTTCATTTATAGTAAAATTGAATCTGTCAAATATATCTAATATGCCGTCCGCTTCTTTATCTCTATCTTTCTTATTTGAAAATAGTTTATTTGGTATTTCAAAATCAATATCCTTCCAGTGATAGCCTTCCAACGGCTCAAATAGGCCTCCATTTAAAAACGGTATTTTGCTATTGAATTCTTTGAAATAATGATTTTTTCTTTTAGTGTTTAACGCATTATAAAAAAACGGTTCCAAATAATCATTAAAAAAATTGTTTTTATGTCTTTCGCAATGTTTCCATAATACATCCCTGATAAATTGTTTGTATCCGTTACCCCAAGGCTCGTTATATTTTTCGTTATTAACAAATATATCCGATAAAAGCCCCGCTTCATGTTCTGTAAAATCTTTTGATGAAATTAAATCAATGTTCAGTATATATTTATTGCCTTTGTTTTTTAAATAAACTTTTTTGAGAATTTTCTTTTTTGTGTCATCTACAGAATCATATATGGTAAACAATTCCTGTTTCGAAATAATCTTTGGCACAATTTTTACCCCAAGCCATCCTTTTTTTTGTAGGAAATAAAGAAATGCAAGCTGTCCCATTAATTTTTTCGCGAATTGTTCAGAAAATCTATGAACTTCAAAACCCAGTTTTGTAGTTTCATCAATAAATTCTTCGTTATTCTCAAGATGTTCTTTTAAATCTAAGTATTTCTTTTTATATTGTTCAAAGAAATCTTTTGTTACCTTTTCGACACTAAAAGCGTTTTCTATTTCGTCCAGTGTGGGATTATATTTATCATCTTCAAATATAGGCAACAACTGGATTCGTGCGGTATTATTCGGTTCATTTTCACCCACCAGATAGGAATATCTCCTTGCAGGAGTTAGATCTAAGGTTATTCCCTTGTCTGTAAATGAATAATCTAATCTTACAAAGGATAATCGCCAACTCGGTTCGTTTGTTGTATAAAAAGCAACTATGGCTGCATCTAAATTGTTTTCATCTAATACCTTTGAAACAAAATTTCTCTGCATACTTCTTGCCCTATCAACACTCACATCCCTTTTTAATTCTACCGCCATTACCAACACTTTGTTGCCTTGACTATCTACATACGTTGCAATGGTATAATATGAACTTATATGGTTATCATATTCTCTCCAAATCCCTATACGCCTACCCTTTTTAATCATATCCGGCTCATTAAAAAATTCTCTTGTAAATTTTTTAAATTTTCCAATATCAAATTTATTTTTAAACGTATCTTCTAATATTTCTAATTTGGCAACGTTCATCTAACTTTCAGCCCCCTTGCTTAAATAAGATGAAAGAATGACCTTTGTTTTTCCTGAAATATTTGTTTTTTCCTTTATTTCTCGGTCTTCAAAATATTTGTCCGGAACTATTTCTAGTATTTCATAAAATATTTTAATCGGATCGTTTATTCCTTTTATTTGTTTTAGTACCTTTCTGGTAATAGTTACCGGAATATTGCCTTCTTCCCAATTTTTTTTCATCTTGATTATCAATTCATCCTGATCATCTGTAAATTTCCTGCACTTTAACATAGCTTTGAATATTTTAATAATCCGCGCGTCGCTTCCCTTCTTAACAGTTTTCTCCGTTATTATTTCATCTCCTGTTAATGACATTTCGAACTGTAATTTATTAAGTTTTAAATGACTGAAATATGTCTTAGCCGGTTTTATCTTTTTTTCATCAGGTGATACTTCTAAATATTTCATTGCCTGCAAAAATGAAATTTCTTCGGAATTCTCTTTATCTGCTATAAAAAACTTTTTTAACCCACCTTTTCTTAAAAATGTTACAGTTTTATCTTTCTCTATTTTATCACATTTTCTTCCACTTTTTGATTTCCGAGGTAAGTTTTTTATTTTTTCATATAATTCTATATTGTTATCCCGAATATCTCTGATTATATTTAAGTATTTTAATTCTGATTGTTCATCATCACTCTCTTCTGCTTCTAAACTTTCTTTACTGCTCAATTTTTCATATAAACTATGGGATGACACCTCTTCATCCTCCGATAGATATTTAAAATCTTCCCCCAATGTGTCATGAAATGCTTGTATCTTTGATATTATATTCTCCTCCAACGGTAAATGAATATTTGCCTGAGCAGTAGGGAAAAAGTTGAATACATATATTTCATCATGCTCCGTGCCCACTCTGTTTATGCGCCCTACCCTTTGCATCACTTTTGTCGGGTTCCAGGGTAAATCATAATTAATTATGACATTACTCCTATGAAGATTTATTCCTTCGGCCAATACATCCGTGGTTACTAAAATTCTAATATCATCCTTTTTTTCGTATACATAATTAGGATTATAGTTCGCTTCTATTTCCATTCTCACGCTTTTAGGCCCTTGCCCACTATATACTATCACTTCATCGGGATATTCTAATCTCAAATATTCTTCTACATACTCCGCAGTTTCTTTTGCCTCCGTAAATACAATAATTTTGTTGTCCTTTAAATTTATGTTGTTTTTTAATTCTGATAAAAATTGTTCTTTCTTGGGATCCTCTGTAATTTCTTCCCATTCATCCCGGAGTCCCTTTAATAATAATAAATCGTTTTTCAATGAGAACATAAATTTATCATTAAAAGCATCTAAAGGATAATGTTGAACGGTTTCCTCCTCTACAAGCCCCATCAATTTTTCATCATCACCGCTATCCAGCAAATCATATACATCCACCTTTTTGCTTATATACACTTCCCCGGCTTCGCACATATTTATAAATTTTTCATAGGACTTAACAAATCTATTTAAGGTTTTTTTAAATGCTTCAAAACTACTTTCGAGCCTCTTTACTAAAATTGATTTCATAAATCCCGATATGTTTCTTTGGGATACCATCAACGATGCTATTTCTTTAGGTATATCCTCTAGATAAGTCAACGGCTTATATCGTGCATAATTCAGTCTTTTAATGACATCTATCGTATGATTAAACACGGTTTCAATTTCATCGTTGTAAGCATATATGATTTTTTCAGGATTATCCAACTTAGGAAATTTAAGCCCTCGTTTTTCTAAATCATCTTTATAATATTCTACTATCTCCTTACGAGTTCTTCTAATCATTATATTTCTCAACACTTTATCTCTAATAATTTCTGAGTTAGCTTTTAATGTTTCTGAATATTCCCGGGTTCCCTTTTTAAATTTCTTCAGTTTGCTGTCTAATTTATTAAAAAAAGCCTCTATATTTTTATTACCGGGTATAATGACACTGTTGTTTTTAGGTTGAAATAAAAAAATTTGGTTTGCTATATCGCTAGAATAATTGTTTTGCGGTGTTGCAGTAACTAAAATTATTTTTTTGTTATAACAAATCCTATGCAATTTTTCAAAGCTCTCAGTTTTTTCGTTTCTAAATCTATGCGCTTCATCAATAAATACATATTTAACATTTTTCATTAAATCTTCATCTTCTAATATACTGTCTAACATACCTAATGATTCTACCGTTGCCGATACTTCAAACTGTTCCAAGATCCTTTTCCAATAGTCTTTTAATACGGGCGGGCATATTACTAATTTTCTACCCTTAAGTTTTTGTGCCAGCATTGCACAAATAAAAGTTTTGCCAAGCCCCACTACATCTGAAATAAAAACACCATTATATGCATCTAATATTTTTTTTGCCTGCGTTACTGCATCTGTTTGATATTGCAATTTCATAAATTCATCAGAAAACATTTCTATCCATGTTTCACTTTTATCCTCGTTAATTTCTTCTTTAAAATATTCATATAAAGTTTTTATAAATAACTCATAAGGAGTTATATCTCCCCTAATCCAGGTATTTTTGTTGATTGTTTCTACATATTCATCTGTAATATCTATCGACCTATCCCATAACTCCTCAAATTTTTCCAATGCAAAACTCACATCTCTGCTGTCCTTTAGTTCCACATTAAATTCTAAATTATTTATTAAACCGGCCTTTGAAAAGTTACTAGAGCCTGTAATTACCGAGCCATAATAATCAGCTTTGTCCATATCCTTACGCATTATGTACACCTTTGCGTGAATCGGGGCATCAGGGTACACCCTCATTTCTAATTTTCCATCCCGCAACCATTTAATAAAGGTTTTTACACCTTCTTCTACGTTATAGCTATCCTCAGAATTTTGCATTTCTTCAACTATATCTTCCGAAAATTCATTTTTCACTTCCTTGTGGGACATTTCAAATGACATTTGTTCTGATTGTGCTTGCTGTATAATTTGTACTGTTTTCCCATCTACATTTAATCCTACTAACACCCTAATCTTTTCTATATCCTTCATAGCAGGGTACATTAAATAAAAACCGCTTGTCCTAAAATAACCTACTATGACATCGAAGAACTGTGTGTTCGATTTTAGTATTTTGTTAAACCTGTCATAGAGATTCCTTTCGGGTTCATTAGTAAAGAAAGTTAAATCACTTTGATAGTTCAATAAAATCCCCCCTACAAACACTTTAAAATAAATAAATCCCGATTTATTCCCATTGTTGAATCCGGTTGTTAAAAAAGTAGTATAACTTTTATTTTATACTACCCCAAAATATTTTAATATTATTTTCTTTCAAATTCATGGTATCTCGTTCCCTGAAAGGTCAGCTTGCCGATAT
>CAYOGD010000047.1:0-9558 GCA_964403395.1 uncultured Alkaliphilus sp. | reverse complement strand
AATCATTTACAAAAAATAAGATTGCCCACAAAATTTAATATTTTTTAAATTCCGTAGGCAATCCGTGGGTAAAACACTATTATGGGCTGTGTGTAACCCCATTAAAGTTAGTATCTATCTCATTTAGTATTCAGATGTCTTTACATCATCGGCATACCGCCCATACCGCCACCCGGCATCATAGGCTCGTCTTGTTCAATATCGACAACGGCACCTTCTGTTGTCAAGAGTAGAGCCGATATGGATGCTGCATTTTGTAGAGCAGTTCTTGTGACCTTGGTCGGATCGACAATGCCTGCTTCTATCATATTTACATATTCTCCCTTTAAGACATCGAAACCTGTCCCTTTTTCAGAGTTCATAACTTTATTTACAACAACTGATCCTTCTAAACCTGCATTTTCCGCAATCTGTCTTAGAGGTTCTTCGAGCGCTCTTCTGATGATTTTAATACCTGTATTTTCATCGCCGTCGGTAGTCTCAAGCAGGGCTTCTACCGCCGATATCACACTGATCAAGGATGCGCCGCCTCCACTTATTATACCTTCTTCGACTGCTGCTCTGGTAGCATTGAGCGCATCTTCAATTCTCAATTTACTCTCTTTCAGCTCTGTCTCTGTGGCCGCACCCACTTCAATAACCGCAACTCCGCCTGAAAGCCTTGCCAATCTCTCTTGCAGCTTCTCTTTGTCAAAATCAGAAGTTGTGTCTTCTATCTGTCTTCTGATTTGATTGATTCTATCTGCTATCAACATTGAATCCCCGCCGCCTTCAACTATAGTCGTGTTCTCTTTATCAACCTTGATAATTCTGGCGGAACCCAATAAATCCAACGTGGCGGATTTCAATTCATATCCTAATTCTTCAGAAATAACCGTGGCTCCCGTCAATATGGCGATATCCTCGAGCATCGCTTTTCTTCTGTCTCCAAAGCCCGGTGCTTTGACAGCAACACATTCAAATGTCCCTCTCAATTTATTTACCACGAGAGTTGCTAACGCTTCACCTTCTACATCTTCAGCAATAATCAACAGCCTTTTACCTTGCTGCACTATCTGTTCAAGTATTGATAATATTTCCTGTACATTGTTAATCTTTTTATCGGTTACTAAAATATATGAATCTTCAAACACAGCTTCCATCTTTTCGGTATCCGTTACCATATATGCCGATAAGTAGCCCCTATCAAATTGCATACCTTCCACAACATCTAAGGTGGTACCTGTTGATTTGGATTCTTCCACGGTAATGACTCCATCATTGCCCACTTTATCCATTGCATCTGCAATTAAATTACCGATCTCTTCGTCATTTGCCGAAACCGAACCGACCTGTGCTATGGCTTCCTTGGTTTCTACTTCCTTGGAAATCTTTTTCAATTCTTCTACCGTAGCATTTACCGCCTTTTTAATCCCCTTCTGCAGTATCATGGGGTTAGCCCCGGCTGCCACATTTTTGAGCCCTTCTCTGATTATAGCCTGTGCCAATAATATAGCCGTGGTTGTACCGTCCCCTGCCACATCGTTAGTCTTTGTAGCCACTTCTTTGACCAACTGGGCTCCCATATTTTCATATGCTTCTTCCAGTTCTATTTCCCTTGCAATTGTAACACCATCGTTTGTGATCAGCGGAGAACCGAATTTTTTATCTATTACGATGTTCCTTCCCTTCGGCCCTAATGTTACTTTTACAATATCAGCCAGCTTATTAACACCGGTTTCCAGTGAACGGCGGGCATCTTCAGCAAATTTAATCTCTTTAGGCATGACAAAACCTCCCAGTTTTTATTTTCATCATTCACGTTCCGCATATCCTATGTATATGCTCTTTTTCTTACTCCACAATAGCTAAAATATCATTTTGCCTTACAATCGTATATTCCTCACCGTCATATTTAACTTCGGTACCGGCATATTTAGAAAAAATCACTCTATCTCCCACATTTACTTCCATAACAATCTCCTTGCCTTCTATCACTCCGCCCGGCCCGACTGCCATAATTTCTGCCAATTGTGGTTGTTCTTGTGCACTGCCCGGCAATATAATTCCACTTTTGGTGGTTTCCTCGGCCTCCAGTCTTTTGATTACAACTCTGTCTCCCAATGGCTTGATCTTCATTAAACAAACCTCCTTAGAAATTTTTATAATACATAATAAATTATGTTCATTTTAAACTTTAGATATACAAAATAGGAGCTGAATTGTCCACCCGTAAAATGATACATAATTTTTACAATGTGTTTCAACAAAATTTTACTTTCAAATATCAAAGTAAAACCTTGTCATTTTTAAATATATTATTTTTTTGCTTATTGTTAGCACTCAATGATATTGAGTGCTAATCATGGTTATATGTTATCTAAAAATTATTTTGCTAGCAAATCTTAATATTAGCCATTATACTGATTTATAGGTAAATACATCCCTATTTCTCTATTTATCTCTCTATTTCATTAATTTACTATATTCCTGACGCATATTTCGGCACTAAATTCCGATTTCCAACCTTTAATCCTTGAAGATAGGAAAGAATGCGAGGAATTTCGTTGAACTTCAACCCTAAATTCTGATTTCCGGACCCTAATTCAATATGTATAATTGTAATATGTAGTAGAACACAGGTATAAATACGGCAGGCAGCATATTCCCCACCCGTATCTTTTTAATCTCCATTATATTAAACGAAATAGCCATAATTAAAAGCCCGCCCACGGCCGACATCTCCCTTATTACGCATTCCGTCAAAAAAGGTTTTACAGATGCTGCCGCAATCGTAATCAGGCCTTGATAGATAAAAACAGCTATACCCGAAAATACAACCCCTATGCCCAAGGTAGAAGCAAATATTATCGCAGTCACACCGTCTAAAAGAGATTTAGTAAATAATATTTTATGATTGCCGGTTAAACCACTTTCCAATGCCCCCATAACCGCCATAGCTCCAATACAATAGATTAAACTGCCTGTAACAAAGCCTTTTACAATTCCGCCTTCTTTATCTCCGAATTTGTTTTCAAGCCATTCACCCAAGCCTTCAAGCCTGTCCTCTATTTTAGCCGTCTCACCTATTATGCTCCCTATAACCACGCTGAAAATCATGAGCAATATATTATCTGTTTCTAATGCTCCCGACAGGCCTATGAGCAATACGCTCAAGCCTATACCCTGCATTATTATTATCTTATACCTCTCCGAAATCCCTTTTTTCAAAAATGTTCCTATAGTCCCCCCCACCGCAATCGCTATAATATTTACAATAGTACCCAGCATATCACCCTATCCCCCCGCTTATTTAATATATAAAAAATTTCATCTCCCCCGCCTAGGCGGATGCAGAAATTATTTCCCTATTTGAAGTTCCCTGGCATAATAAAATAAATATTGTTGCGCATAACCTGCATATTCCCCAAATTTTTGCCTGATAAATTGTTCAATTTTTTTGTTAGGCGTGTCCTCATGGAAATAAAAATATTCCATAACCCTTTTTACCCATATATCCACGGGGCAAAATTCCACTTTTCCCATAGCAAAGAGCAAAATACAGCTTGCCACCTTGGGACCTACCCCGCTAAATTCGAGCATGGCATCATAACAATCTTCACTGTTCAATTTTTTTAATTCTTTCGGGGAAATGTTTTCATCTACTATCTTTTTAGCGGTTTTTAAAATATATTCGGATCTATAGCCCACCCTGCAAAATCTTATCTGTTCATCATTTAATCGGTTTATGACTTTAGCGCCGGGAAAACTATAATAACTTTTCCCCTTATATTGCCCCAGATATTGGCCAAAATTTTCACTCAATAATTCAACGGATTTTTTTATGCGCGGTATGGCATTATTAGCCGAAATAATAAAAGAAATTAAGGTTTCCCAAGGCTCTTGCCGGAGTATTCTGATTCCATGACCAAAATCTACGGCTTTTTTCATGACCTCGTCTTCGTCTGATATATCACGTTTAATTCTACTATAATCATTATCCAAATCAAAATATTTAGCCCAAATATTATTAAAATCATCCATATTTGTATTATCAAAGATAACTGTATCCCTATCTTTTCTCACATTCAATATCCTATTATATGCAACACCTGTATAACTTCCGTCACTTTCCGGATTCCATCTAAAACACTGCCCGCATTCAAAAGTATGCTTGAGTTCAAAATCCTTAAGCCCTTCTATTATTACCCTGTTATTCTCACCCGTAATTTCCAATATGCCCACCATTCCTATCATAATATCGCATCTAAAATTTAAATCCCCGGAAACCTGCCGATATCCGGGGACTATATCGCTGATCATTCAAATCAAATAAATCATGAAATTATTAATAGCAATCCTCTGCCGAAACATAGGATATAGGTTCATATACGGAATAAGATTCATATACCTGATTTCCCGTGGCTATATCAAAATACAACTCTGTTGTGCTGTCCTTTTCAACAGATCTATAATTATAAGTAACAACCGGCCTATAGTGCGTGAAGAACGATCTAACTACGGATAAGCCGCCATATTCCATGCCGGCAAATTCTTTTTTATATTTTTTTTCTATATCTTCCAAGGCCATTATTAATCCTATATCAGGCACCTCAGTGTTGCTGAAATTGCTGGAATACCTTATAATATTGCCTCCCTTGGAAGATACGTTCACATTGATGCAATCACTGACAACTGTGGCATCTCCTGAAATAGGGATAAATTGAAATGCATAAACAGTATTTTTTGAACCCTCATCTGTAATTATCAACCCATTGTCTATTACTTCACTATATGTTTCTATTTCATTCATAAAATTTTTAGCGATGTTCAAGGCCTCATTTTTGAGAACAATCCTCTCATTATGATTCCCCGTATGGTCTTCAAAGAGCCTGAGAGAACCGTCAATAGCGTCCATCCACACTAAATAATCTAATTCATCCCCATGAAAATAACTTATTTCATAATAATGAACCCCATCCCGAATTTGAACAGATTCATTTACCTCTCTAAAACCTTGAAAATCCCCGAATATAGGAAATAATTCATCAATTTTTGTCAACACAGGGCCTAATTTTATATACCTTGGATGTTCATTTGGAATTCTGCTGTGACGATAGAGTTTGGATACTTCGTCCATATTGGCTGCCCATTGGCATAATCCGCCATCGCTTTTATCATCAATATTTTTAACTTTATCCGTATGTTTCTCTATATTACCGTAGACAACCAATAATTTATCCAATTTTTCATAGACATTGTTTAAAAATACTACATCATAATTTGTCAATTGCCTTCTATTATTATCATATTGGTTTTCCAAGTGAAAGACTATGGTATTCCTCAAGGTTTCAAGTGTGCTTAACCCGTTTTGTAATGATTTCTTCGGATTCTCTTCAGACTGATTTAAATCAACCCAATTATTAAAAATCAAAAATAATTGTTGGACTGAGAGTTGTAAATTATTCATTGTTTCTTCACTATCTTTTTTACTTAATTCCTTTATCGAGTACATGGTATCTCTGATGGCACTCTCTAACTTTATCGAAGTGACAATATTTGAACAAGTTACTTTTTGCCTTAAAGCCCTCAATTGGATAGCAAAAAATATGTTAGCGCCCAAGCTTATAGTTATGATGACAGCAATTAAATATTTACTATATTTTTTATAACCGGACATTTCAATGCCTCCCTGCTCAGATATAGATTCTTCTCCTTTTATATAATATCACAAAATCAGATCAATTAATAAAAAAACCATTAGATTAATTTTTGCCATATTTATATACTTTTTATTCAATAGTATATTAATTCTTCACAAATAATGCGAATTAAGTTATCATTAGTGACAGAAGATATTTATAATACTTTAAGGTTATAATCTATAATACACAAACAACTTTTAGGAGGCCTCTTAATGGATCAACCTCAACCGATGATAGCAAATATAGGAAAACAGCTTGGAATAGATATAAGCAGTAAAAGATTTATACGAATTCCCATCAAAACCCATCTAATTCAAAAAGAAGATAATGTTATTGATGTGGCTGTAAAATATTTAAAAGATAAAACCCACGAAGAAGATACGGTCTTTATAACCGAAAAAATAGTATCTATCACCCAAGGAAGGGCTATTCCCCTGAAGGAGATAAAACCGCGGCCTTTAGCTAAATTTCTCGCGAAATATGTGACCAAAACTCCCGCAGGTATAGGGCTCGGTATGCCTGAAACCATGGAAATGGCTCTCAGAGAATGTGGAGTCTTCAAAATTTTATTTGCCGCTATAATCGCAGCTATCACAAAGATAATATTTCGTCGAAAGGGCGATTTTTACAGAATTGCCGGCCCAAAAGCCAGAGCGATAGATGGCCCTACTTCCGGTACAATACCCCCATACAATACCCATGTTGTATTGGGCCCCGTAGAGCCTGACAAAGTTGCAAAAAAAATCAGTGATGCCCTTGGCGGTGTAAGAGTAGTCATTTCCGATATCAATGATTTAGGCGGCAATATATTAGGCGGTTCTCATGATGACATCGATTTTGATGAAATTACCCGAATCCTCAGAGATAATCCCTTAGGACAGGGGAGAGAGCAAACGCCTATCGGAATTATTCGCAGAGTACACTGATTGAACATGGCGCATATTTTAGTACCAACCTCTGAGTTTCATCACTTCCGCAATCTTTTTAATGGAAATCATATAAGCGGCTACCCTCATGGTTGTATCATGTTCTTCCTTGAGGTCCCAGATTTCATTAAAAGCCTTTATCATCATTGCCTCCTGTTTTTGCTGTATCTCATCGAATGCCCAGGAATATCTCTGTAAATTCTGCACCCATTCACAATAGGATACGGCCACTCCACCGCAGTTAGCGAGCAGATCCGGAATGACCACAATCCCTTTTTCATTCATTATTTCGTCCGCCTCCGGTGTAGTAGGGCCATTGGCACCCTCGGAAACAATTTTAGCTTTAATCCCCGGCGCATTCACAGATGTTATAGCATTTTCCAATGCACAGGGTAATAAAATATCCGCATCAAAGGTGATGATATCCTCCCTCGGAAACTCACCTTCAACATCCGGAAACCCTTTGATACATTTATTTACCCTCACGTATTCTATCAATGCATCCGTATCAATTCCTCCATGATTGTAAATCCCGGTAGAATAATCCGCAACCGCTACCACTTTTCCGCCTAATTGAGTGATATACCTACCCGCAAAGGAACCTACATTCCCGAAGCCCTGCAAGGCCACCCCGGCACCTTTAATATCAAGGCCTATTTTTTTAGCAGCTTCCCTGGCCATGATCGCAACACCATAACCCGTAGCTTCCGTTCTGGCTAAAGAACCATAGAATTCAATCGGTTTACCTGTATATACGCCGGGTGTAAAATTTCCGGTTGTCTTTTGATGTTCATCTATCATCCATGCCATAACCTGTCCGTTTGTACCTACATCAGGAGCCGGAATGTCCACCTTCTCCCCTATAATAGGAGCGATGGCCCGCGCATAACCTCTTGACAATCTTTCTAATTCACCTTCCGATAATTTAAAGGGATCGGCAGTTATCCCGCCCTTTCCTCCTCCATAGGGCACACCGATAACTCCGCATTTAAAAGTCATCCACGTGGAGAGGGCTTTGACCTCATCCATATGTACATTGGGGTGAATTCTGACCCCGCCCTTAAAAGGCCCTATAGCATCATTGTGTTGTGCCCTATATCCTAAAAAGGTTTTGACACTCCCATCGTCCATTCTCACAGGAATTGTAACTTCGAGCGTTCTCATGGGATTTTTAAGTATCTCAAATACGGCCGGATCCGCATCAAGTTTTTCACATACTGTTTTTATCTGTTGCTGGACAATCTCTAAAGGATTTAATGTTTTTTCAGCCACTAAAAATTACCCCCTTAAAATCTTTGAATATTTTGTTGTAATTTGTTTTATTATATATTTTTAAAAGTATATCACAATTATTTTGTCGTTGCAAACGATAAGAAAAAAGGCTAAAAACCATATCGATAAGACAACAGAAGCATATATCCTATTTAAGCCGTAACAACCAACCCTCTCACGTTTAAATTTATAGATAAGACATTGAAAGATGTCATATATTCAATCTCTATCATGACCTGCTCCTGTAATCTTTCGGCCAATGGCCTGATGGGGTTGCCGTACATGATACGCACATCCATCTCTATAATGAGCCCCCGGCCGGTGTTGAGAATATCGATATTGCTGATTTTAGAAATTCCTATTGTCTTATTAGCCGCATAATATACTAAATTTTCTATGACACTATTGGAGATGAAATACTTACCCATATAGCTGAAGGTGGGCCTGACTACGGAACGCTCTTCCTCAGCGACATCATTCTCCTTGCCAAAACTCCTGAATATTCTCAAGGGATTTAAAAAATATCCGGAAAAATCCTTCTTTATCTCAAAAGTCGGAACAGGTATGATGTGTTTTCCTTCTTTTATTCGGTATTTTTTTGCCAGTTTGATCTCTTCTTCAGTGGATATGTCCTCTATAAAAATCCATTCTTTGATCTCTCCTAATTTTAAGGCAGCTGCTATTCTCTCTATCATTTTGATGGAAGTCCCTAAGATGAGTATTTTTTCCGGGTTTTCTTTTTCTAAAATTTTCTTAACCTCGGCTCTGTGGCTCTCCTCAAGAAAAATTGCCCTTTTGATAGCACCTATATATGAACCTTCTCTCTTTGCCGAGCTTCCCCCCAGGACCTTATTCCCTTTTATCAATAAACCGTCATCTATTATATATTCGATATTTTTCTGTTTCGCTATACTTATGGCCTGAAAACTTTTTCCGGTACCACTGGAACCTACAAGTACAAACACTTCCACTTAATATCAACCCCTTCAAACAAACCGGCAATTATTTTTTATTATACACCATATGAGCTTATCAGGACCAATTTTTATTCCGGCTCAATTTAAGAATATCAAAACAACAAGGTATATCGACGGATTATTTATTCATCTGCTCCAATGTGAATAACATGGAAAAATCATATATGATGAGAACCATTATATATAGAGAACTTTCTCATAAAGATTATATATTCCTATTGATTATTAGCTTTTGATATTGCTATAATACAAGTAGTTTTAATCATATTATACATACCCCGTAAATATTATATACATAGAAAGGTGGTGGATGTCTCGGTTTTAGAAAATCCTATTACACTGATTGATATGATTTTAAAAACCGGACAATATAAAATGGCTTATAAAATTAGTGATGACTGTATTGCTTGCGGTGCTTGCGAACCGGAATGCCCGACAGATTCTATTACAGCCGGCGACCCAATTTATGTAATCGACCCGGAAACTTGTATTGATTGTGGCGCATGTGCGGATGTATGTCCTGTAGATGCTCCGAAACCTGAATAAAATTCAACAAAACAGTAGAATTAAGCGCCTTCACATAGGGATTGAATAAAACCTAAGTGAATAGCCTTAAAAATCAGCACAATTAAGACCACATTGAAGAATAAAATCTCCGGTGTGGTCTTTATTTTATACTAATCCGAAATACTTTTCAAA